>JAKIYQ010000011.1:0-37208 GCA_022708465.1 Bacteroidota bacterium
ATCAAACTCTTGTTTGTCAGGAATTTGTTGTGCATAATATTCTTCTATTTCTATTGCTCTAATGGCACGTTGAGCACTATCCACGTCAGTTTTATTATGAAGAGTTTTATATGATTCCAGGATTTTTACTAATTCGGGCAATGACTTTTTATGTAATTTGCTGCGCAAGTCAGGATTTTGTGGAACATCAAGTAATTTATATGCTTTTAATACTGATTCGATATACAAACCTGTACCTCCGCAAAGTATAGGTAATTTACCCTGCTCTTTTATCTTATTATACGCAACATGAAAATCGTGTTGATACTGAAATAGATTATACTTTGTTCCGGGCTCACAGATATCTATCAAATGGTAATAAATATGTTTCCCATTAATATCATAATCAGATAAATCCTTACCAGTACCTATATCCATGCATCTATATACTTGACGCGAATCTGCGCTGATTATTTCTGTATTTAATCTATCTGCAAAAACTGTAGCAAAGGAAGTTTTGCCACAAGCTGTTGGACCTAATATTGTTATAAGTTCTATCGGTTTCATCTTGCAAAAATAAGGAAATAAAAAATAGTTATTTGTAAACTTCTTTTATCTGAAGTCATTATAATTCTTATTTCATTAACTCCCCCCTAAACGCCTTTTGGCTCAAACTGCCATACAAATTCTCTAGCTCCTGCAAGCTTTGTTGGTATTGGGTTTTAAGGGATTCTGTTTTTTCTACGATTTTGGTAAATTGGGATTGGAGTTCGATAGGTGGGCAAGGAACTTTTAAGTTTCTCAAAATATCAAGGTTGATGTTCTTTTGAGCAGTTTGTGATGCTTTGCTTTCCAATAGTGCCTGAAAGAACTTAAAAAGGAAATGCACATAAAGAACTCTTGCCTTTTTTGTATTGGTAACAAAACCAACAACACTATCTGGAAAGCAAGCATCAAATGAAAGAATACTTGTTTGGGCAATATTGGCTGCAATAGTAATTAGCATGGTTCCTTTAGGCCAAAGCTTGCTTTGCTTCAATCCTAACTCAGAATAAGTTTGCTTATATTTGGTAATGTAAATTCCAGCATTTGTTACATCACCTGTTTGTATTAATGGGTAAATACCACCTAATAATTCAGGTAAATTTCTTGGTCTTGCTTTTGAAACACCTCTGTCTAAACTTCCTAAATCGCTAAGGTTGCAAACTGCCCATCCCTTCTCATTCTTCACAGGGTCACCAAATATCTCCAAAAACTTGCTTTTCAAGAATTCATCCAATAGGCGGATGCTTTCTTTGCGTTGGGCTATCAGGTTTTCGGCTTTGCTTAAGAGATTGGCAATGTGAAGTTGGTCGGGAAATGGGGGAAGTTCAAATTTTACAAAATCAACAAAACCTCTTGAAATTCCACCAACAGTTGCGCCTCTAAAGTCCCTCATTATGTCTCTTTGACCTTGTGGACATTTCAAATATTGAAATGCAAATCTGGGAAATGCCTTTGATTTATCAATCTTTAAAAGAAATACATGTTCATTTACTGATGCTGTTTCAAAAGGGAAATCCTCGGTTACGAAACTTACTTTTCCGGTTGTTGCTCCATCTTTTACAATCAGGATATTTTCCTTTTCAATGATTCCATTTTTCAACCCATTAAAATAATCTTCAGGAATGTATTTGACAGACTTAAAATTAAAACCACCATTACTATCTAAATGTTCTGCACCTAATGATGGAATACCTTTATTGTCAAGTGAAGCACCACCTTTAGGTCTTCCACCGCTTTCAAGTGAACTTAAAATTTGAGATAACTTTATCTTCATTACACAAACTCTTTTAATTCAGCCAATCCTTTTTGAATATCGGCTTCAATGCTTTCCAACTTTCCGAAAATCACATTCGGTTTTTCATATACCACTTCTTCATACACTTCTTCTTTGTAAGTGCTCAGGTTCAGGTCGTAGTTGTTTTCTACAATTTCCTTTTTCGGCACCATAAAGTATTTCAGCTTTCGGTCGCTGTCTTTTTTGGCATCTCTTGTTTTGTAGCGTTGCACAATATCAGGCAAATCGCTTTCGGCAATTTTATTTCGCTTATCGTCTAAGGTATAGCCGTCTGCCTGCATGTCGTAAAACCAAACATTGTTGGTTTCGCCCCCTTTGGTAAAAATCAAAATGGCAGTACTCACCCCTGCATAAGGTTTAAATGCACCGCTTGGCACAGCTATTACGGCTTTTAGTTCGGTTTTTTCAATTATCAGTTTTCGCAATGCTTCAAACGCTTTTCCGCTATTTTGTATTACACCACTTGGCACAATTACGGCAGCCGTTCCGCCCATTTTCAGCATATTAAAAATTCGTTCTACAAATAGAAGTTCGGTTTTGGTAGTAGGCAGTTTCAGCCCTTCGTTAATGTCGCCTTTGTCAACATTACCGGTAAATGGCGGATTCGCCATAATTACATCGAACTGGCTGTCTTCGTTGTAGCTTTTGCTCAGCGTGTCTTTATAGTCAATTTTAGGTTCGTCAATACCATGCATCATTAAGTTCATCAAACCCAAACGTACCATTGTGGTATCAATATCATAACCTACAAAGCTTTGGTCAAGAATAGTTTTTACCTCTTGCGTTAAAACAGCACTAATAGCGGCACGTTCAAAACCATCTTCATCCTTTTTCAGTCTAACCGGGTCTTTCTTCCTAACCAGATCAGTAAGTATGTATTGGTATGAACCTAACAAGAAACCACCTGTACCGCAAGCAGGGTCGGCAATGCGTTGTCCGAGTTGCGGAGCAACCAATTCTGCCATCAATTTAATTATATGGCGTGGCGTACGGAATTGCCCGTTTATACCTGCTGTAGCAATCTCACTTAAAAGCATTTCATAAACATCACCTTGTATGTCTTGAAAAGCGTGTCCGCCTTCGGTGGCATCTTTTTCAATTTCCTTGAAAATATCTTCTATAATATTAATGGCAGAAACCAACAAACTTGCTTTAGGCATTATAAACACAGCATTTTTCATGTGTTTGGTAAAAGGTGAAGTTTCTCCGTTAAGTTCTTTCAAAAACGGAAACACTTTCATTTGTACATGCAGCAACATTTCGTCGGCCGGTTTATGCTTAAATACACTCCAACGTAATTCATTTTTATCAAAACTCTCATTACTACCCGGAATATTAAAATTCCCCGTAAAACGAGAAATGTATTTTTCTCCGGTAAACTCAGCATCACGCTCACGTTTGGTTTCTAAATCGTCCAAACGTTTCATGAAAATAAGATAGGTAATTTGCTCAATGGCTGTTAACGGGTTGGAAATACCACCTTCCCAAAAGTTTTGCCAGAGCT
Organism: Bacteroidota bacterium; assembly: GCA_022708465.1. Lineage (GTDB taxonomy): Bacteria > Bacteroidota > Bacteroidia > Bacteroidales > Paludibacteraceae > Enterocola. Next base: position 3,324 of record JAKIYQ010000011.1, read on the forward strand.
TTCCTATAAGCGATTTTAATTGTGCGTTATTTTGTAACATTTACTTCTTTTTATTTTTCGGTTTTTTCTTGTCACCCTCATTCAATTGCAATACAGTTTTGGCATTTAAAGAGGTAACTACATTTTTACCTGTTTTAGCTTCTAGTTCTTTGCGTGCCACTTTTGCGACATTACCGCCCTGTTTGGCTACTTTCTTGCTTTCTTCAAAACCTTTAGGATTGGTTGCGGCTGAGATGTCCTTAGTTGATGCTTCGGCAAGCATGTTTAGAATTAGTTCAGTATTGGTCATGTTATCCCGCAGGTTTTCCTTTTTCAAACCTTTCAATATTTTGTATTTTTTGGTAGTTCTATCGCTCCAAGTTTTGGTAATAATATCGGTAAGCGTAGCAAATTGAATGCCTTCTTTCAATCCCCGTTTTTTCCATTCGTCTGTTAATTCTTTTCGTATCTCAATGCTTTTGAGGCGTTGGTTAATCCAGTTTTCTGAATAACCAAGTTTCATGTATTGTTCCAGTGCCCTATCAATGCTAAGTTCAGGGTCTTGCATTTCATCCAAACGTTCTGCGGCTACCTGTGCCAGCCATTGTTTAAAAGGTTCTGCTTTTGGTGAAGGAATAGATTGAATTAGACGAAAAAGCTGTTCGGTATCAGCTACATCGGTAAGGTAAAATTTGCCATCAGCCGATTGCATTTTCAGTTGACTACAAGTTGTAGTCAACTGACTCCCCTCTGCTTTTAGTCTTGTTTTTAGAACGCTCCAATACTTTCTGGGATTTGGGCTTTCTGTTAACACAGAAATAACATCTACAATAGAGATATACCACTTTTCTTGTTCAGCATCCCAAACAGATCTTACCTGTTTGTCTTCAAAGACTTTTATTTCATTTTGCTTGTTCATTTATAATGCTGTTTTAGTTCTTTTCAAACCGTGACGAATTGTAACGGTTTGAATTTATGCTGCTAATACTTTTTCGGTTAAACGTAAAATTTCGTCAATCTCTTTTTTACTAAATATGCCCCTTATTCCTTCGGGGTGAATCATGGTAAAGGGCGATTCAATCAGATTGCGTCTATTCACATCACCTTTTTCCAATACAAAATTTTTGAGCAAGTCAAGAAATTGAAGTTGTCGGCTGGTAAGGTAACTATGTTTTGAAATAAAATCATCAAATGCTTTGGTAACTGTTTCGGCAAAGGTTTCTAACTGTTCGATACCCAAAATATGTTTGATAAACTGCACTAATTCAGCTTTGCGGTGGTTGTACACCTTACGGAGCAAATCAATAGTAATATGCGGATGTTCGTTGTATAATTCTTCTGCTAATTGTTCTGCTTCATCCGATGTAATTTCTTGCCCTTGTTTCAATTTTTGTAAAATTGGACTGCTTGAAACCAATTCATTGATTTTCTTTTCTACAAGTTCACGGTATTTGGCTACGCTTAATGCTTCATGTTGTGGTCCAAACTCAATAAATTCTTTTTCTGCAACAATGTCTTTTAAGTTGAATTTAGCAGGAGCTAAAGGAATAACAGCTTCACGAAACTTCATCAAAGGTGAAAGTTTCTGAATCAGTTCTTCGAACTTATCTTCGTTAATAGTTGCCCAATAATGATTGCTTTGTGCTTGTTTAATCAATTCCCGCTCCAGCGCCACAATGTTGATACTCAAAGGCAGTTCGCCAATTTCTTCAATGATACTATCTCTTAAAACCTCGTATTTAGAAAGAATTACGTCTTCTTTTGAAAATGGTTTTTCATAAGGAGATTCGTCGCCTTTTAAATGAGCCAATGAAACTTCAACAATATCCTTTTCAAATCGCATCGCCTTAAAATCAACATCAGCAACAGTTCGAAACAATGGTTTAACAACAGCTTCCAAAAATTCCATTTTTTCTGCCGTTAGATTACACCAAAAGTTTTCATCTTCAAGTCGTTGCAATTCATTTCGGGCTTCCATAATAACCACCGAATTTTTCGGAAGTGCTTCAACCTGCTTTCTGATTTTATGAATTTCTTTGTTTACAATCTCGAATTTGCTTTGTGTTTGAGCTTCTTTAATCTTTTCCAATCGCACACCAAACAAGCGAACCGGCAAAGGAATTTGCATTTTTAGTTCTTTGCCTTTCGGATTAAGTTTGAAATATTCAAAATTGTCCCAACAATCGAGAATCAGGAAATTATCTTTTTGTGTACACCAAGGTTTTATTTTTTCAGGTTCGAGCAAACGAGTTCCTCTGCCTATCATTTGCCAAAACTTGGTGTAACTGTAAACAGGTTTTGCAAAAACCAAATTCACCAATTCCCTAACATCAATACCTGTGTCGAGCATGTCAACACTAATGGCAATGCGTGGCATGTCGTTGTGAACAAACTGGTCGAGCAAACCGCCTTTTCCATAAACTCTTGGGTCTTCGCTTACCAATACTTTGGCTAATTCGCCTTTGTATTCGGGATAAAGTGAATCGAATATTTCTTCTACACGTCTTGCATGTGCTTTTGAAATGCAAAAGAAGATTGTTTTACCCGGTAATACTCCGTTTGTATCTTTTATGCTTTCTTCCATGAATTCACGGACAATCAAAGCGTTTGTACCACGGTTGACTACTTTCTTTTCAATCTCCGTTCCTTCGTAATTGATTTCTTCTATTTCTTTTCCTTCCAACATCAGTTTTTGTTGGTCTTCCAATGAAATTGTCCGCTTGTTTATTCCTTCGTCCTGAAACTTAGTTCTGATTTTCATTACCTGAAAATCGCTCAGAAATGGCGGAATGTGATTTACTGCTTCTTCGTATGAATAGGCAAAAGTAGGAACGCCATCTTCGCACTCAAACAATTGAAAAGTGTTGTGGTCAATTACATCGGTTGGCGTAGCTGTTAATCCAAGCGTAATCGTATTGAAATAATCAAGTATTTCCTGATAGGTATTGTATATACTGCGGTGACTTTCATCCACCACAATCAAGTCAAAAAAATGAGGACTTAACGATTTATCTTCATTACGAATAATGTTCAACATTGTTGGATAAGTTGAAACATATATGCGCCTGTCTGTTGCTATTTCATTTTCGCTTTGTTTTGGCCAACGTGGTTCATTAGGTAAATGTTCTTTGAATGCTTCCAATGTTTGGTCGCGAAGAGCTATTCTGTCAACCAAAAATAAAACTCTTTCTGCCCAACCGGCTCTCATAAGAGCATCAATTAATGCAATGCAAGTTCTTGTTTTGCCTGTGCCTGTAGCCATTACAAGCAAGAATTTTCGTTTACGTTTTTCAACGGCTTCCATTACTGCACGTATAGAAGCAATTTGATAATTACGCCCGGCAATTTTGGTGTTGATAAGTTCGCCGGCTAATTGTTTTCTCGCCTTGCGAATGTATGCGTATCTTTCAAGGTCATCACGAGTTGGGAAACCATAAACTTTTTTTGGAGGATAATTTTCTAAGTCCCAAAAATAAATATCATATCCGTTTGTGTATAAGCAAAAAGGTAATTCTCCGCCTTGAGTTAATTGTATATTGTAGCAATATTGTTTTGCCTGTTCTCGTCCAATGGCTGCATCAACTGAAGTTTTTTTAGCTTCTACAACGGCTTGTGGTTTACCATCTTTCCCTAATAAAACATAGTCGCTGTATTGATGTCCTGCGTATGGTGTTTTAGGTTCATCATCAGCAGTTAAAATAATATCATATTCTTCAATTACCTGAGTTTGGTCAATAACATTCCATCCGGCTTGTTTCAGGCGGTTGTCAATGATTTCTTTCCTTGTTTTTTTTTCGGTTTTCATTTATGTGTTTAACATAATCTTAATTAAAATTCAAATTTAATAAATTATATTGGTGAATGGAAAAAAAACAACTCTTTTGTAATATATACAAATATGAAAACAAAAAAGCGTTTGTGAATTTTGATTTTCACAAACGCTTAAAATTAATAATTTACATAAGTGACCTCGGAGGGGCTCGAACCCTCGACCCATTGATTAAGAGTCAATTGCTCTACCAACTGAGCTACGAAGTCTTTTAACGGCGACAAATGTAGTACTTTTTTTATAAACAACAATGCTGTATTACGATTTTTACACCAATAGCTATTAAAATTATTCCGCCGACGATACCAAATTTGAAAGAAAATTTCTTACCAAAAAACAAACCCAGCATTGAACCGGCAAATGAAAACACAAAACTTACAATTGCGATTACTGAAATAGCTATCCACAACCACTCTTTATATGGAATAAATACCAAACCGGTTGCAAGTGCATCAATACTTGTTGCTACCGATAAAAGTAACAATGTTTGTATCGAATAAGGATTTTTCTCTGCAATATCTTCGTTGATATTCTTAGGTTTTAGATCTTCAAAAATCATTTTGCCTCCAATTATTGATAGAATCAATAAAGCAAGCCAATGATCAACACTTTCGATATACGCAGCAAAATTATATCCGAGCAAGTAACCAATAAAAGGCATAAAACCTTGAAAAGCGCCGAATAACAGAGCCATTGCAAAAAACTTACCGAAATCAAACTTATTTAATGTCCCTGCTTTTGCAATAGATACCGCAAAACAATCCATAGATAAGCCAATGGCAATTAATACAATGGTAATTATATCCATTAGTAGTTAGCTAAATAATCACAAACCTGATTATAAATATTTTCAGCTGTAAAGCCGAATTTTTCATCTAACACATTATATGGAGCAGAATGTCCGAAATGATCTAAGCCGAATACGCGCCCTTTTAAGCCTGCAATACGTTGCAATGTCATAGGTAGACCGGCGGTTAAACCAAAAATAGGAATATTATAGTCTATAACAGTGCTACGATAACTTTCAGATTGTGTAAAGTATACACCTTCGCTAGGAACTGATACGATTTTAACTTTCAGATTTTTCTTATCCTCCAATAAATTAGCAGCCTCAAATAATGTTGCAACTTCAGAACCGCTTGCTAATAATATTACATCCGGTTTCTCTACATTTTTAACAACGTAAGCTCCTTTCTTCATATTTAAAGCATCAGCATAACGATCTGCAGGTCTAGGCAAACTTTTAATATTTTGTCTAGACAATATTAGCCCTGTTGGAGAATCAGTATTTTCTAATGCCATCTGCCATGCAACAGTAGTTTCGCTTTCGTCTGCAGGGCGCAATACCAACATTGAATTTTTACCTTTATGGTTCTTTAAAGATTCCATCAAACGAACTTGTAGCTCTTGTTCAATAGGTTGATGTGTAGGACCATCCTCACCTACTCTAAATGCATCATGCGACCATACGTAAATTACTTGTAAACGCATAAGAGCAGACATTCTGAATGCAGGTTTCATGTAATCAGAGAAAACAAAGAATGTACCACATACCGGAATAACACCTCCATGTAATGCCAATCCATTCATAATACAAGCCATTGTAAGCTCACTTACACCTGCATTTAAGAAACCTCCTGAAAAATCGCCTTTAGCTAAAGGTTTGCTATTTTTTAAGAATCCGTCTGTTTTATCTGAATTAGATAAATCGGCAGATGCAACAATCATGTTTTCAATTTTACCGGAAAACAAAGATAACATCGAACCGGAAGCTGAACGTGTTGATTGATCTAATTTATGTTGAATCTCAGAGAAGTTTATTTTTGAGAATGACTTATCGTAGAATTTAGTATACTTCTCGCTCAATTCCGGATTTTCTTTCTTCCAACTTGCTGCTTCAGCTTTACGTTTTGCAACAATTTCAGCTAATTCATTCTTTCTTTTTTCGTATAAAGCAGCAACTTCAGGGAATATGCAAAATGGATTTTGAGGATCACCCCCTAAGTTGACGATTGTATTTTCGATTGATGCACCCGCGTTTGTAAGTGGTTGTCCGTGAGTTGAAACTTTATTCTCAAAGCTTTGACCATCAGGACCTTTTGCACCTTTCCCCATTAATGTTTTGCCAATAATTAATGTGGGTTTTTCTGTTTCTGCATTAGCAGACTGTAACGCTCTACGTATTTGAGAAGCATCATTACCATTTATTGTAATAACATTCCAGCCCCATGATTCGTATTTTTTAGCTGTATCTTCATTTGTTACTTGATTAACAAATGTTGAAAGCTGTATATCATTTGAATCATAGAACATAATCAAGTTTGATAAACCTAACAAACCGGCTATACGTCCCGCTCCTTGCGATACTTCTTCTTGAATACCACCATCAGAGATAAAAGTATATATTTTATGTTTTGTCCATTCTCCAAACCTAGCAGCCATAAAACGCTCTGCAATAGCGGCACCTACTGCCATTGTGTGTCCTTGACCAAGTGGACCTGATGTATTTTCAATTCCATGTATAAGGTCTACTTCAGGATGTCCCGGAGTTATACTTCCCCACTGACGAAATGACTTCAAATCATCTATCGTATATTTACCTGCCAAAGACAAAACAGAATACAACATAGGCGACATGTGACCCGGATCTAAAAAGAAGCGATCTCTATTCTCCCAGTTTGGATCGGAATAATCATATACCAAAAATTCGGAATATAATACATTGATAAAATCAGCACCACCCATGGCTCCACCAGGATGTCCGGACTTTGCTTTTTCAACCATTGATGCCGCCAGAATGCGAATGTTATCTGCAGCTCTGTTAAGTAAGGATATCTCGTTCATGAAACTAAAATTGTAATCTATAGATTGCACAAAGGTACAAAAATACGGTGAGCCTACCTCATATCATAGCAAGATATATTGTTACAACACAGAAAAAGATTTCAACAATTTTAAGTAAATACTTAAAAATGAAGACATAAAAAATCTCAATGTATATTATGCATCTATCAAAAGAAAAAGATTATATCACCCGAAAAAATTACAGTGTAGGTTTCTTTTTATATGGGAATTGATAACAAAGTGTAAAATCAACCCCCCAGTTAGTGGAAGAAGAGCCATAAACGCCGTATCCCGGTATATATGAAGGATAATCAGTAGATGCTTGATAAAAGTGTTGGAATGTTTGAACGCGTATCGTCAAGCCCATAAAAAAGCTTTTATATATTTGAGCACGAACTGTTGCCAAAAATTCAACCCAACCTGTATCAACCGGTTTCCATTCCGTTTCGGCAGATGTACTCTCATTCCAATAAGTATTTGTACATACAGCATCAGATAATTTATAACCAAGGTGTGCATAACCATATCGCACTCCGACGGCTAAAATATGATCGTAACGCCTTGTATCTTTAAAATTGATAAAATTATAATTAGCCCCGACGCGGAAGAAAAATCCATTAGATTCGTAACGATAATCAGTGTTTTTTTGATCCATAAACATCATTCCGAAATCTATTGCAGGGAATAAACGTTGCCATAATGATACATCTGCTGAAACCTCAAATTGGAATCGTCCTCCATTAAACAGAGTCGCTATTGGGTCATAAATATCCAAATTCAGGTATGCACCTTGATATATATATTTATTCTTGTTGACTTTATTCATAACATCCAATTGCACACGCCTCTGTGCAGCAGAATCATTCACAGTAGTTTGTGATGACTGTGCATAAATAGAAGTAGCCCAAAGCAATAATGAGAAACTAAAAAAATATTTTAAGATGGATGTCATTTTCTATGTTTTTAACTTCAGCATTATAAATTTCTATAGTATAATCACTCATCACCGGTGATACATCAGCAGATATTACTGTCTGAAACATAACACAACCGCATTCCGGACTTATTAATTGAGGTCTGGGAGTATGATCAATATGCATGATATACTCTTTATCCTGTTCACCTTCAACTGTTGATGCTATAGTAATTTTAAAATCAGTCTGTTCTGCATTATCATGCAATGGTAAATATATAACAGAAGTATTAACTTTGTTGTATAGAATAGAATCGGAGCCAACACCTTGCACTGTTAATCCATTAATTGTATATGGCTTCAGCGTTGTTGAATCCATAAATGCAACCCCCATTCTTGCTTTTGTTGGCACATAGCAATCCCCACTACAAGACACCATGCAGAATGCAATTATTATTGCAGAGAATATACAATATATCGGTTTGCGTTTCATTAATTTATGCAAAATAATTCTTTATCTCATTTTTAAGAAAAGATATAGCTGCCATAGTTGGAGAATCTGAATTTGCCTCGTATGTTGAAAGTATCAATTTTGCAAGATCGTATGAAGGATCTTGTGGAGACACCTGAGCTGCACATGCATTAATCAATTGAACAATATTTTCTTTTGAATTTTTAACGACATTCCAAGCTTCTTCGCTAATATAAACCTGCTGTGCTACATTATGCTCATATTCAGAACGTATTGCATTAAGTAAAGCTGCATGAAACTGCAAACTATTCATTGAACCATCTTGAATACGTACAAGTAAAGAATCAGGACTTATTCGCTCTAGGAACAAAACAATTCTTTCGTAGGAAGTAAGACGTATTGGAAGAGTAGTTTTTTGAGATTCCTTATATAGCAAATACTTGCGTCTGGAATATTCTACTTGCATATATTTGCGTAACATCAAATATACAACTGCAAAAACAATTAGTGCAGGAATAGTGTATTTCAATATTTCAAAAAAAGCATCCATTTACTATAAATTTAAGTTTTCAGCTATTTGATAATTATTTCGCTCTTGAGATGATCTACTTATTAATTCTCCTAAAAATCCGGTCAAAAACAATTGTGTTCCAAGTATCATCGCTAATATAGCTAAGTAAAAATATGGGTTACTTGTAATAAGCGGTGCTCTTAATCCTTGTATTATTGCATTTAATTTCATTACGCCAACAATAATCACTGAAATTAAACCAAATAAGAACATTATCGACCCCCATACTCCAAAAAAATGCATCGGCTTAACTCCGAATTTTGATAAAAACCAAAGAGTTATTAAATCCAAGTAACCATTTACGAAACGACTGAAGCCAAATTTACTTTTGCCGAATTTACGCATTTGATGATTTACTTCTTTCTCGCCTATTCTAGAAAATCCGGCATTCTTTGCAAGATATGGAATGTATCTATGCATTTCTCCGTAAACCTCGATACTCTTAACAACCTCAGATCTATATGCTTTTAAACCACAATTAAAATCATGTAAATAAATACCTGAAACTTTTCTTGCAGTTGCATTAAACAACTTACTAGGTAGATTTTTCGTTAACTTTGGATCATATCTTTTCTTTTTCCAGCCTGATACCAAATCATAGCCTTCTTTTTTAATCATATTGTACAATCCGGGAATTTCTTCAGGACTATCCTGCAAATCGGCATCCATTGTGATAACAACATCACCCGAAGCTTCTTTAAAACCGCAGTACAAAGCCGGAGATTTTCCGTAATTGCGTCTGAATCTTATACCCTTAGCTTCCTTATGTTTTGCAGTAAGTTTTGAAACCACATTCCATGAAGCATCAGTACTTCCATCGTCAACAAAAATCACTTCGTATGTATATTTATTTGCATCCATAACCTTTTCGATCCATGCAAACAATTCAGGCAAAGATTCTTCCTCATTATACAAAGGAATTATTACAGATATATCCATGATTGAATTTAATAATTATTTTTACGAATAGACTTTACAATACCAGCAATTGGTAATCCAAATAAAACACCTATAACAGAATATATCCATATCGATTGTACTGCTCTTTGCGATGCTGCAGGCGTTCCAAATTCAACAATCATTTCTTTATATGGGGCAATCTGTGGCATATCTGCCAAAATTACATCTATATTTTTAATAAGTTCAGCAAACTGTAAAGATAAATAGTCAGGTTGTATAAAGCGATAAAAAACGTATTGTACTACAACTAAGAATAATGATGCGAAAAAAAACATAAAGAAACAGAAACGAAATAATGTGCCAAATGTGATATCTTCAATTTGAGATTGTCTTTTAAATCTCAGTGTAAAGAAATAGGCTATTATTGGAAGTAACAAAAATAAAAAAAGCACTACAAATGATCCGGTTACCGAATCAACAGTTAGAACTTCAACTATAAAACGCACAATTAGGAATATACCTAAAAAAGCACCATAATACATGGCAGCGCGATTCGTAATAGCTCGTATCTCTATTTTTTCCATCTATAATATAATTATCCCACAAAAGTAGCGAATATCGCTTACCTGACAAAACTCTTATCAAAAGTTTTAAACAAAAACATTAAGATATTATGTTTTTTAAATTAAATACACTACATTTGCAAACGGAAAGGTTCTACACGACCAGCTCCCTTCTAATCCCCCAGGGCTTGACCGCAGCAAGGGTGTGTTGGTTGAGCGGTGCGATGTAGATCGCCTTTCCTTTTTTATATAAAATATTCATAACCTTATACATCATGGCAAAACCGGAAGAATTAAACTACACTCCATCGCACAATATTATTGCAGGTGGTACTTTGATTAAAGGTGAAATTACCACAGAGGGCGATTTTAGAATAGACGGAACGATAGATGGTACTATAACTTCAAAAGGTAAAATAATTATCGGCGATAAAGGCAAATTTATAGGCAAGATTAAAGCTGCCAATGTTGATATAATGGGAGTTGTTAAAGGCGAGATTTTCGTAGATAACACACTTTCTCTAAAATCAACCGGTAAAATTGAAGGAGATATCCAAACCAATATTTTAATTATTGAACAAAATGCTGAATTCAATGGTAGTTGCAGTATGGGTAAGGAATCTCAAAAAACACAAAATCAGGTTAATACTACTGCGAAACCTGATACTCTTAATGCCACTAAACAGGAAAAGAAATAAAACGAATTGGTTTATTATCGGATACGCATGGGTATTGGGATGACCGATACCTGAGCTTTTTTGCAGATTGCGACGAAATATGGCATGCCGGAGATATTGGCACAGCTGAAGTTTACGAAAAGCTTTTAGAATCGAAACCTGTAAGGGCTGTGTTTGGCAATGCTGATGGACAGTACTTCAGACAAAGAATTAAACAAGATGCAATTTTCAAAATTGAAAATGTAAAAGTTCTAATAACCCATATTGGAGGATATCCTGATAAATATGCGCCAGGTATTGCTGATAAACTGCGAACTAATAAGATTAAGTTATTTATTTCAGGTCATTCGCATATACTTAAAGTAAAGTATGATCCTAAATTTGATGTGATACACATTAACCCGGGAGCTGCCGGAAGACAAGGATTTCAATTAGTCAGAACTTTGGTTAGATTTACGATTGACAGAGATAAAGTAAAAGATCTTGAGATAATGGAGATCCCATTAACATAAGATTATCCACCTATATTTTTACAATTATCTAATAAGATTAACAGTACCCTTCTTGTAGTACTTTATTCTGTTTCCTTTATCATCCAGATCATCACCTGTTGCCTCTATAATATACATGTATGCACCTTCAGCAGCAGGTTTACCACCTATATTTCCATTCCAACCTGTTGTAGGATCATCCCATTGATAAACTAATTTACCCCAGATATTATAGACAGAAGCATTAAACTTGATAATTGATTTATAAGCTACTTTAAATTCATCGTTTTTGCCATCTCCATTAGGAGTAAATATATTTGGAATATCTAAGGCAGATTCTAAAACTTCAATTGTATATGTAGCCTCTTTGGTACAACCTATCTCAGGATCTTCGGTAACAGACGAATTTGATACTTGTACTCTTAAATAGTAAGTAGCTTTCTCGGTAAATGTATATCTAAAATCCTTGTCAGTAGTTTGAATGATGCAATCCTCGAATTCACGTTCATTTGACAAACACCAGGTATAAAAAAATGATGCGGGAGAAGCATTATTAATAATTTCTATATTTAAGGGTGCAGAACCTTTAAGTAATGTCTTAGTTTCATCGGGTTCAATTGGATCACCTTTCTCGTTTTCGTTTTTAGCATTTTCTCTTATACGTACAGTTGCATCTAAGTGAACTTCAACTGCTATGGCTTTAAACGGTTCAGATACAATTACCGGCGGTTCTTCTTCAAAAACTTTAGCAAATTGATCACCCGTCAAAGAATATTGCGTGTCTCCTAATGGCGATTCTATGGTATAATCAGAAAGTTCAGGAATAACACGAGTTACTTCTTCAGAAACATAACCGCTGCCTTTGCTATAGTATGTCGAATCATAACTTAATTCAAATAGTCTTTCTACTTCATCGTGCATAGTTATCTGCCCAATAGTATCATATTCCATTGGCTCTACATCCATATTTATATTTAATTGAATGTATGAACATCTATCCTCAACTTCTCCATTTACAATTATTGTATCAAGCAATAATTGATATCTTTTATAGTCAAATACCCAAACCCAAGCACTTTTATTTCCGGAAATATCCAACTTGTAACCTATTGATTTCTCATCCTCCAAATCAATGCTGGTTTCGGTAACATTTGTCTCGGATTTAATCAAAGAACTTGTGCCGTCAATATCATATTTATACCAATTATAGTCGTGCGATTCAGGCATTTGAAAATGCAACACACCATTTTCTGTACCATTAACAACAAATATAGTATCAATTGTAGATTCTGTACCGACTGCATCTGTACCGCTTATCGAAAATTCTGCTCCAAAAAGTTCAACAGACACGAAAACAGCCATAAATAATAACAAAACAAATTTTCGCATATTATATTTGTGCTTATAAAATCAAAAAAAAATTAAATATTACTACACTACCCCACAAATCACCGTGTAAAGGTAAGGCTTTTGGCTTTATCTGCCAAAAATTTGTATCTTTGCAACTTGTAGTAGCATATTTTAATAGGAATTGACATGAAACGTTCTATCTTTTGCATTATCACAATGCTTGCAATAACAAGCATTATATTAGCTCAAAATAATCAATACCAAATAATTACAGAAAACGGTAAACAATACTACTTATATACCGTTCAGAAAAGCGAAGGATTTTACAGCATAGGAAAACGTTTCGAAATTACAAACGACGAAATTATTAAGGCTAATCCTGAAGCAGCGCTTGGACTTAAACTTGGACAAGTACTTAAAATCCCTGTATATAAATCTAAATCTGAATCTGAATCTGAATCTATATCTAAACCAAGCACATCTGTAGAACCAACTGAAACAAATTTAGAAAATCAAGATAACGAAAACAAAAACACAATTGTTGACGAGCCATCTCAAACTGTTTTAAAATATAATCGTACCAAAAAATCAAGTATAAGAATTGCTATACTAATGCCATTTTCGTTGGATGCAGTTGAGAGAGACGCAAACATGGACCATTTTGTCGAATTTTATCAAGGATGTTTAATCGCAGCTGATTCATTAAAGGGTTTAGGAATAGATATTTTTATTGACAGCTATGATATAGGTAAAACAACTAACAAATTAGATTCAATATTACATCAAGCAGCCTTAAAAAAGGCAGATTTACTTATCGGACCAGCTTATTCAAGTCAAGTACCTCTTATTGCAGATTTTGCAAAAACAAACAAAATAAAAGTAGTTGTACCATTTACAACCAATATCCCTGATTTAAAAAACAATCAGTATTTATTTCAAATTGTAAGTCCACAAAAAGAATTATATAATAAAATAGCAGATAAATGTGCTAATCAGTGGGAAAACAAACAAGTACTTATTGTACGTCCGGATAGTGCCGGGATTAGATACGACAAAAAAGATTTTGTAAAAATTCTTATCCCAAAATTACGCGCAAAAAACATTTCTGTTAAATATATTTCTGAAACACGTATAGCAGCTAATATAGATTCTGCTGCTAAAAGCAATATGCGCGAAACTGTGGTGGTAATTCCAACTTCAAACAAAGTAAAACTAATTCAATTATCAGAGCATTTTTCTCGAATAGAGAGTAATAATGTTAGTTTATTTGGATTCCCGGAATGGCATAACTATCAAATCAAAGACTTGTACGTCAAACCATTATATACTTTTAGCAATTACAATACTGATTTTTCATCAACAAAAGTAATTTCATTCTATCAAAAGTACAATGAAAAATTCGGTATCCCCGGAGTACAAAACTCACCTAGTTATACCATTTTCGGATATGACATTTGTAATTATTTTATTTCACAATGGATCGAAAACGGAGAACACTTTGAAAACTTTTTAAATGACGAAGAAACGCCTTTACTTCAAATGAAATTCTTATTTGAACGAGTTGGTAATGGTGGATATTTAAATAGAGGTACTATCTTTCAACTATATAATGATGAAGGTATTCTTGACATAGAATAAGATGAAAAGACGACTAATCACTATATTTGTAGGTATGTTTGTATTATGCGTGAGCGCATCAGCTCAATACACATACATACAGCCTGAATTGGCAATAGGCACGAACCAAGGTGTCGCTATTTGGACAACAGTAGGCTTTTCACCATCTGTAGCTCAAAACTTTGATGTTCGCTATAATGGTGGTTTTACTGTAAGATATATTATACAAAAGCACTTTGGAATACAAGCCGAATTGAATTATGCCCAACGTGGATGGTCTGAGACTTCTTCGACAGGCGAAAGATATGATCATAGGTTTGATTATTTAGAAATTCCGCTGGTTGCCCACATATATTTTGGAAAAGAAAAATTTCGTTTTTTTGTTAATTTAGGTCCTAAATTCAGATACATGATTAATGACTATGCTACAGAGCATTTTTCATCTAATTATGGGAAACAACAAACCAAAGCTATTGAAAATAGATTTGATTATAGTGTATTCGGGGGTTTAGGTATTGAATTGAGAACTAAAAAAGCAGGTTATTTTCAATTGGAAGCTCGATATGACTATGGTTTAGGCAATATATATTCGTCTAGAAAAGGCGAAGATTTTTCGTCTTCAAACAACACAGCTATCACAATAGGCATCACGTATTTATACAATGTACTTGGAAATAAGCAAAAAAAATAAACATAATGGAAATTTCAAACAAAACATTTGATGAATTAATTCGTCAACGCCGCAGCCATCGCAAATTTCAAGACAAGGCAATTGAAGCGGATAAAATAAATCAACTACTTAAATGCGGATTAATGGCACCTGCAGGCAAAAGTGCAAATCCATGGGAATTCATTGTTGTTACAGATGCTGATACACAAAAGCAGCTATCAAAATGCAAACCTAATGGCAGTGCATTTGTTGCCACTGCCCCACTATCTATTGTTGTTATTGCAGATACTACTAAATCTGATGTATGGGTTGAAGATTGTTCTATTGCAGCTATTTATTTGCAATTAAAAGCAGAGGATATGGGCTTATGCAGTTGCTGGGTTCAGGTTCGTAATAGAAAATCCTGCGATGAAAATGAATCTTCAGATGCATATATCCGCCAATTACTTAGTATTCCTGAGAATTACGCAGTTGAATGCGTAATAAGTATTGGCTACAAAGTTGAAGAAAGAAAACCATTTGACGAATCAAAATTGCAATTAGACAAAATACATCAAAACAAATTCTGATGATCAGAAAGGTTGTATTTATAGGAGCCGGAAATGTTGCAACTAGTTTATCAAAGGCATTAATTGATGCCGGTTTTGAAGTTGCTCAGATATTTAGCCGTACCAAAGAATCGGCAGAGGCATTGGCAATGTATCTCAAAACTTCTTACACAACCGAAAAAAATAAAATTGCTGAAGCTGACTTGTATATTTGTAGCGTAAAAGACGACGCTATAAAAGATGCATTAAGCGGCATTAATTTTAACAACAAGATAGTTGTACATACTTCAGGCAGTTCTGAAATGGACATATTAAAGCCTTTTACGTCTCATTATGGCGTACTCTATCCCATGCAGACATTTACAATAGGTAAAAATGTTGATTGGAGCCAAGTGCCCATATTTATAGAAGCGAATAGTAATAATACAACGAATGAGTTAATGTTATTCGCAAAAGCTATCAGCCCTATTGTTACAGCAGCCGACTCAAAGAGAAGAAAATCCTTACATATTGCTGCAGTCTTAGTTTGTAATTTTACAAATCACTTGTATGTAATGGCAGACAGACTTTTAAAAGAGAATAATTTGGAATTTAAGACTATGCTTCCTTTAATAACGGAAACAGTCGAAAAGATCAAAGTCATTTCGCCAAAAGCAGCACAAACAGGCCCGGCTTCGCGTCATGACATGAAAATTGTTAATGATCATCTTAGTCTATTATCAGGAAATGACCATAAAATATATGAACTAATTAGTAAAGCTATTCAAGATGAGCAACTTTAAAGAAGATTTACCAAGTATTAAAGCCTTCATATTCGATGTTGATGGTGTATTATCAAAAAATAGTATTCCTTTAAATACAAATGGAGAACCTATGAGAATGGCAAATATCAAAGACGGATACGCTTTGCAATTAGCTGTAAAGTATGGCTACAAAATTGCTATAATCACAGGAGCTGATACAGAATCTATAAGAGTTCGCTACAACAAGTTGAAAATAGAAGACATTTATTTATCATCATCTATAAAAGAGATTGATTATAAAGCATTTAAAAACAAATATAATTTTGATGACAGCGAAATCTTATATATGGGTGATGACATACCGGATATTCCGGTTTTACGCTTAGTAGGCACACCTACATGTCCTGCAGACGCCGCTGTTGAAGTAAAAAGTATCTCTAAGTACATATCTCTATATAAAGGAGGTGAAGGGTGCGTAAGAGAGGTAATTGAACAAGTAATGAAGGCTCAAGGCAATTGGATGAAAAACGAACACGCTTTTGGATGGTAATAATAAACTTACAAAACTATATCATGAAAGATTATATTAAATTAATAAGATGGCCTAATTTATTGTTTTTAGGAGCATTGAATGCACTTGTATACTACATGGTAGTATGCCCTATTCTAAATATGTATTCAATTAAGCTGGATAACGAATTGTGGATATTTATATTGCTGATAATATCAAACATATTTATTGCAGCAGGAGGCTATGTTACCAACGACTATTTTGACACAAAAATTGATGAAATTAACAGACCTACAAAAGTTATTGTTGGTAAAACAAAAACAAGAAAACAGGTAGCTGTTTACTTTCAAATATTATTTGGCATAGGTATTATTGCCGGAATTATTTTGTCAATATTATTAAAAGACTATACATTAGCTTTTGTTTATATTACTATTCCCGGATTATTATGGTTCTATTCGTCTAGCTACAAGCGTCAATTTTTAATTGGCAATATTGTGGTCGGAATTTGTACCTTCTTGGTAATTTTTATTATTGGTTATGCCGCAAATACAGCTCTATTTAATCAATATGGTGAACTTATATACCAAACAAACATCATTACTGAAATATATAAATGGACTGCAAGTATTGGTTTATTCGCATTTTTACTAACATTAATTCGTGAGATTGTAAAAGATATGGAAGACATCGAAGGTGATAGAGAAATGGAATGTAGAACCATGCCAATTGTATGGGGAATAAACAAATCAAAAATCGTTGTAGCTGTATTGTCTACAATAACTCTTCTTATTGTTGCATATTTTACTTTTTACAAAATACCGTTTGAAAACGACCCTGTTAGTATTAAGTATTTCATTTTTGGAATAGTATTACCATTTGTGGTAATGTTTTACCTTTTAGGTAAGGCACAAAGTCGTCGTGATTTTGCTCAAATAAGTTTATTATTAAAGTACATTATGGCTGTAGGTAGCCTATATTGTGTATTTATTTATTATCTAATTCTATTAAACACAACATCGATATGCTCTTAACTGAAAAATTAAAAGAATACGAATTAGTATTAGTTTCACAGTCTCCACGCAGAAGAGAATTACTAGAAGGATTGGAAATTGATTTTAGCTCTACTTCTGTAGACATATATGAAACATATCCTGAAACGCTTTCAGGCGCACAAATTCCTATGTACATAGCCGAAGCAAAGGCAAGCGCTTATGAACCAAAATTAAATAACAGTACAATCGCAATTACGGCAGATACTGTCGTTTTATTTGAAGACGACATACTAGAAAAACCGGAAAATGCTGAAAAAGCAAAAGATATGTTGCGTCGTCTTTCAGGCAATACACATAAAGTAATAACCGGTGTTTGCATATTTAATAAGAACAAAAAGCGTAGTTTTCATGCCATATCAGATGTTACATTTGCTACTTTAACAGACGAAGAGATTGATCATTACGTAGAAGTTTATAACCCTTTTGATAAAGCAGGCTCATATGGTGTGCAAGAATGGATTGGTTACATTGGCATCGAGAAAATAGTTGGTTCTTATTATAACGTAATGGGCTTACCTGTTCATCGTTTATACAAAGAGTTAAACGCATTCTTTGGATAATGGAAATCAACAAGCACTCATTTAGTAATGGCTTACGTTTGATACACAGTTTTACTGATATCACACAAAACGTAACAATAAACATTCTTTATGGTGCAGGCTCACGAAATGAAAAATCAGGTAAAACAGGCATAGCTCATTTGTTGGAGCATATAATGTTTTGCGGTTCTCAAAATATTCCAAATTTTGATCAGCCTCTTGAAGCCATTGGTGGAACTTCCAATGCGTTTACAAATAATGATATCACCAATTATTATCTTACAATACCAAAAGAAGCTGCTGAATTAGGATTTTGGTTAGAATCCGATAGGATGCTTAACCCTACCTTAAGCCAAAATAGCTTTGATACTCAAAAGAAAATCGTATTAGAAGAGTTTAAACAGAATCTTAATGAACCTTACGGGGATGCTCATTCATTATTGCGAAAATTATGTTATAAGCAGCATCCATATAAATGGAGTACAATTGGACAGAGTCTTGACGAAGTCGAAAACTTAGAATTAAAAGACCTTTTATCTTTTCATAAACGCAATTATGTTCCGGCAAATGCAGTACTAAGCATCACCGGAAACATAAGCTATGAAGATGCATTATCACTGACAGAAAAATGGTTTGCCGGTATTCCTTATAGTGTTTACGTCGAAGATAATATTCCCGATGAACCTGAACAGACTTCTACCCGATTCGAAACCTATTATCGTAATATTCCACAAAATGCCATATACAAAGCATATCATATATGCAATGTGAAAAACAAAGACATCTTTAAATACGATTTACTATCTGATATTCTTGCAAATGGTAAATCATCCAGACTAATAAATAATTTAGTTTACGAGAAAAAACTTTTTACCTCTATAGATGCTTTTATAGAAAATTCTTTTGACACAGGCTTGTTACGTATAGTTGGTAAAATTCAAGATAATGTGTCGCCCAAAGAAGCTGACGCAGCAATTAATGAAGAAACCGAAAAACTACGTTCGCAAATTGTGTCGGATTATGAAATGGAAAAATGGAAAAACAAATATGAATCTACTCAATTGGCCGAAAGATTTAATATTGAACATTTAGCAGAAATGCTTGCATTCTACGAATATATAGGCCAAACAGAGAGGTTTTTAAACAATATTGATTTTTATAATAGCGTATCTGCTTCCGACATATTAACGATATCCAACAATTTATTTGATTCTAAACACAGTAATACAATCTGGTATTTAAAAAATTGATGTTCTTTATCGTCTTATATTTCGATTAAATCTTTAACTTTGCAATTCGTTCGAAACATAATTATTTATCGCAATGCCACAAACCTCAGAACGCGGTAAGATGATGCCGCAATCACCTATACGTAAATTAGTTCCATTAGCTGATAAAGCTAAAGAAAGAGGTGTAAAAGTATATCACCTTAATATTGGACAACCGGATTTAAATACTCCTCAAGTTGCACTTGAAGCGATACGCAATATCGATCGAAAAATTTTGGAATATAGTCCGAGTGATGGCATCAAATCATTACGCGTAAAATTAGCAGAATATTACAAACGCTTTAAAATAAACGTTGAACCTAGTGATATTATTGTTACTAGCGGTGGATCTGAGGCCGTAAACTTTGCATTTATGTCGTGTCTGGATCCGGGCGACGAAATTATTGTTCCGGAACCTGCATACGCAAACTACACTGCATTTGCAATAAGTGCAGGCGCAGTAATCAAACCTATTGTTTCAAGCATAGAAGATGGTTTCGCATTACCCAGCATCGACAAATTTGAAGAACAAATTACACCTAGAACAAAGGGTATTCTAATTTGCAATCCAAATAACCCAACAGGATATTTATATACTCAAAACGAGATGGATAGAATTCGTGATTTAGTAAAGAAATACGATTTATTTCTATTCTCTGACGAAGTATATCGTGAATTCTGCTATACCGGTGCACCGTATATTTCTGCTTTTCACTTAAAAGGAATCGAAGAAAACGTAGTGCTATTTGATTCTGTATCAAAAAGATATAGCGAATGCGGATTAAGAATTGGAGCATTGGTTTGTAAAAATAAGGCTGTAAAAGAAAGCGTAATGAAATTCTGTCAAGCTCGTTTGAGTCCACCACTTATAGGTCAAATAGCAGCAGAAGCATCAGTAGATACTCCACCGGAATATATGCTTGAAATGTACAATGAATTTGTTGAAAGAAGAAAGTTCTTGATAGACGGACTTAATCGTATTCCGGGAGTATATTCTCCAATTCCAATGGGCGCATTCTACACTGTAGCACGTTTACCGATTGATGATTCAGATAAATTCTGTAAATGGTTACTTGAAGAATTCGAATATGAAGGTCAGACTGTCATGATGGCTCCTGCTTCAGGATTCTACACCATGAATGATGTTGGTCGTAACGAGGTGCGTGTTGCATATGTTATAAAAAAAGAAGATCTAGCCAAAGCATTATTCGTACTACGTAAAGCATTGGAAGTTTATCCCGGCAGGACACATACCAGCTAATGAATCTTGAACTATTCATAGCACGCAAGATTCACTTTCAAACACCTGCAAAGAAAAGTAAATCAAATATCACAAAGCCAGCTGTTCGAATTGCAATAGCTGGCATTGCTTTAGGTATTGCAGTAATGATTATATCGGTTGGAGTAATCACAGGTTTTAAGCATGAAATACGCGAAAAGTTAATTGGCTTTAGTTCTCATATACAAATTACCAGCCTAACAAACAACAATACATTCGAGATGGCTCCCATCTCATTTTCTGCAACATTAGTTGATTCGATAAAGCAAATTCCGGAAGTTAGAAACACATGCTTCTATTGCACAAAACCTGCAATTATTAAAACGTCTAACGATTTCCAAGGACTGGCTTTTAATGGCGTTGACAACAATTACGACTGGACTTTTTTTAAAAACAATCTGAAAGAAGGACGTTTACCTGATTTCTCCGACACTTTACCTTCAAAAGAGATCCTTATATCACGCAAAATTGCTTCAATGCTTAATATTAGCGTTGGCGACGGAATCCTGACATATTTCATTCAAAGCAATGTGAGAGTTCGTAAATTCACTGTAAGCGGAATCTACGAAACAGGTTTACAAGATTTTGACAAGATGTTTATGATTGGAGATTTAAGACAAGTCCAAAGTTTAAACGGATGGAACTCGGATGAAGTTGGAGGCATGAATATATGGGTGAAGGATTTTAATAAATCGGAAGAAACGGCTTATGAGATTTTTGAAACCACCGCTAATAAATTTGAACAACACGGCAGTACATATTATACAAGAACAATACGCGAATTACAACCTCAGATTTTTGGTTGGTTAGCCCTACTCGACACTAATGTTATTGTTATTTTAATACTAATGATGTTGGTAGCCGGTTTTAATATGATTTCGGGTTTACTAATTCTTATTTTAGATAAAACCAACATGATTGGAGTATTAAAATCAATAGGACTAAGAGATTGGAGTATTCGAAAAATATTCCTTTATCAATCATGTTTTTTAATAGGGAAAGGCTTATTGTTAGGCAATATCTTTGGTATCTGTATATGCTTAATACAAGAGTATTTTAAAATAATACCATTAGATTCATCTATATATTACGTTGATACAGTGCCAATTATCTTACAACCGACTGCTATCATAGGATTAAATATTATGGCAGCCATCGTTTCATTACTAATGTTACTGATACCATCTCATGTCATTGCCAAAATAAGTCCGGCTAAATCAATTCGTTTCGAATAGCTACATCACTTCGGCAACCACAAAATTACTACCGCCTATATAAATAAAATCATCGGGTGATGCATCAGCACAAGCCTGCTTATATGCATCATTCACAGTAGAATAGCAATCTCCTTTTAAGTCATATTGCATGGCTGATTTTTGCAAATCAGCTGCCGGTAAAGCTCTCGAAATTGATGCGTTGGTAAAATAGTATTTTGCTTTTTTAGGCATCAATGCCAGTACGGCATTAATATCCTTATCATTCACCATACCGAAGACAATTCTCAGTACAGAGCATTTTTGAGCCAATAATTGTTCTGCAACATAGCGAATTCCACCCTCATTATGAGCAGTATCAATCATAATAGTAGGACTATCTCCTATTTTCTGCCATCTTCCGCATAGACCGGTATTTTCCACAACTTTAGCAAAACCTTCTTTAATATTATCGTCAGTAATATCGAATTGTAATTTTAAAACTTCTAAGGCTGCTCGTATTGTTTTCTTATTTTTTTCTTGACAAAAGCCTTTTAATTCAAAATCTATTGGGGGATATTCAAAATCTTCAGCATATACAACAGGAGAACCTTTTTGATCATATATAGGCCGCAAATCAACCGGAGCCTCACCTACTACAACCGGCACCTTAGGTTTTATAATACCTGCCTTTTCGCCCGCAATAGACTCAATAGTATTACCTAATTGCTTTATGTGATCAAAACTGATGTTTGTAATAATGCTTAAAATAGGCGTTATAATATTTGTACTATCCAAACGACCACCTAAACCAACTTCAATAACAGCTACATCAACATTATTATCTTTGAAATAACAAAACGCCATCATTGTAGTAAATTCAAAAAATGAAGGTTTTTGTGATTCTATAAGATTCATGGCACGTTCTGTAAAATCAACTACATAATCGTGAGATATTTGAGTTCCGTTGATGCGTATTCTTTCCGAAAAATCTTTTAGATGTGGTGATGTATATAATCCAACTTTATATCCGGCTGCTTGTAACACTGATGCTATGGTATGTGAAACCGATCCTTTACCATTTGTACCTGCTACATGTATGGTAGGATATGCTTTATGAGGATGTCCGTATTGTTCATCTAAGAACTTCACATTATCTAATCCTTCTTTGTACGCACCGGCTCCTATTTTTTGAAACATAGGAGTTTTTTCGTACAAGTAATTTAAAACGTCTTGATATTCCATTATTGAAAAATAATTTGCTTACAAATGTACTTATTCTATTATTTTATTAGTAAATTTACGTCGAAAACTTTAATCAAAATCGCTATGGGAGCTAAAAAAAACTTTGTGCTGGATACCAATGTTATTCTTCACGATTATAAATGTATCTACAACTTTCAAGAAAACGACATTTATTTACCAATTGTTGTTTTAGAAGAATTAGACAAATTCAAAAAAGGTAACGAAGAAATCAATTACAATGCACGTCAATTTTCTCGCGAATTAGATCAAATATCTGATAATGATTTCTTTAAAAAAGGAGCAAGTCTTGGTGAGGGTTTAGGGAAATTATTCATTGTAATGTCACAAGCACCTTCAGAAACCCTTAAGCAGGCATTCATTGAAAAAACTTCAGATCATCGAATTCTTGCAGTTACTGACAACTTGCAGACAAGTGACAAAAAAACAAAAACTATCTTAGTAACAAAAGATATAAACTTACGCATGAAGGCTCGTGCGCTTAATTTACTATCTGAAGACTATTTTAACGACAAAATAAGCAGCAAAGATATATTTGAAAAAGATCAAGAGATATTTGAAAATATTGACAGTGCTTTGATTGATAGAATGTATAGCACTGCTGCCGGAGTGCCTATCGACTCATTCGAATTTAAAAAGGATATTGTACCTAATCAATATTTTGTACTAAAAAGTGATCGTAATACAATTATGGCTAGGTACGATCCAAATATTGAGTCTGTAGTTAAAGTACGCAAAGAACGCTCATTCGGTATTGAACCTCGAAATTCGGAGCAATCATTTGCTATGAATGCACTACTTGACGACAATATTAAACTTGTATGTATTACAGGTAAAGCCGGTACAGGAAAGACTTTACTTGCATTAGCTGCCGCACTCGAGAAATCACATGATTACAAGCAGATTTTACTTGCCAGACCTATTGTAGCTTTGGCAAATAAAGATATCGGATTTTTACCTGGAACCGAAAAGGATAAGATAGCACCTTATATGCAACCATTGTTCGATAATTTGAACGTTATTAAGCATCAGTTTTCGAACGAAAGTCGCGAAGTTAATTCAATTAGCGAAATGCAACAATCGGGTCAACTTGTAATTGAAGCATTAGCCTTTATCAGAGGACGAAGTTTGTCGGATGCTTATATAATTGTAGATGAAGCTCAAAATTTAACACCTCACGAAATAAAAACAATTATTACACGTGCAGGCGAAAATACAAAGGTTGTTTTTACGGGTGATGTTCAACAAATTGATCAACCTTACTTGGATATGTTGTCGAATGGATTGGTATATACCATCGATAAAATGAAAGGTCAAAACATTTTTGCACATGTCAATTTAATAAAAGGAGAAAGAAGTTATTTATCCGAATTAGCTAGTAATTTATTGTAAATACGATATTTATATTTACATTTACAGCGTGTATTTTTAAACGAAAATTATGCAGAAAAGGATACTGTTGTTAATTATAATATGCCTGTCGGCTTGTCCGATAGGCATATATGCTTTTCCACAAATAACAGATAGTGCAAAAGTATCCATACTATATTGTTCTCCGGGCGAAGAGATATATGAACTATTCGGACACACAGGGCTTCGCGTATGTGATTCATCTAAAAATATAGACATCGTTTTCAATTATGGTCTTTTCGATTTTAATCAAAAAGACTTCATTATGCGCTTTGTTCGCGGTAAAACAGATTATCAAGTAGGTGTCAATATGTATAATGATTTTATATACATGTATGAATCTCGTGGATCGGGTATTAACGAATGTGTATTAGATCTTTCACCTGAAGAAAAGAAGGAAATCATTGATTATTTATTATGGAATATAAAGCCTGAAAATTGTGTATACAGATATAACTTCATTTTTAATAATTGTGCTACAAAAATTAGAGATATAATTGAGCAATCTGTTCATGGCAAAATCATATACCCTTCTATTACAGAATCTATTAGCTTCAGAGAAGCCATTATGCAATACACAAAAAATGCAGCATGGTCTCAATTCGGATTTGACATTTGCTTAGGAATGGGTATGGACAGAATGGCTACAGAACGAGAACTTATGTTCTTACCTGAGAATTTAAATCTCACATACGCAGAATCAACTGTAGTTGATAGCACATATAATGTTAAAAACATAGTATCATCAAACGAGCAAATTATTCCTATTTTACGAGAAGAAGGCAAACAATGGTTTACTCCTACTCTATGCGGCTACATCTTATTAGCTTTAATAATAGCATTATCTGTTTTTGGATATATCAATCATAAATCATTTAAAGTATTTGATATAACAATATTTACTATAAATGGATTATTCGGATGTGTTATTCTATTCTTAATATTGTTTTCACAGCATCCATTTACGAATGACAATTATAATATTATTTGGTTAAATCCTTTGGCATTCTTCCCGCTGCTGACATTGATTTTCAAAAGTCTAAAAAAATTCAAAGTGATTTATTATGGTTTTGTGAGTATAGTCCTTACATTTTTTTTAGTTTCAATGCCGTTAATACCGCAATTTTTTAATGATGCTGTAGTACCATTTACACTTATCTATCTTGTAAGATCTGCATCACATCCACTATATTGGGGATATCACAGAAACACAAAAAAAGGTCAGAATAATTAATTCCGACCTTTTTTTATAATAGAAGTGTTTTTATTTATACAAGAGAAATAAATACTTCTTTTCCTTCTTCCTTAATGGAAATTTTTCCTTCGCGTAACAACCAACCGAATGAAGCATATAAATCTTTATCTGCCAATTTTGTTACTTTTTTCAAGTTTTTTACTTCTAGAGCACCTTCTGCTCCGTTTAATGCTTGCCATACTAGACCAGCGTTTGTTCCTACATTTTGCATTTTACTAAATATTTAATAGTGAATTGACTATGCTTGTTACATGCGGCAAAAGTAACAATTATATTATAATATATGTTTTTAAAACATATGTTTTAAACTTCTTTAACATAAAAATCGGCACTTTCTTTTTAAATGAAATTTCTTTGTAACATTCGATTTTTATTGTACTTTTGCAGGCGTTCAAGCCTCTTTAGCTCAGTTGGTAGAGCAACGCATTCGTAATGCGTAGGTCGAGGGTTCGAGTCCCTTTAGAGGCTCAAAAAATGTTATAATCTGTTGTGTGAAAGACAAATAAGACTACGGCTAAGCACAATTAAGACTAAACCCAAAAATACTGAACTTATTGCTAATGCAATAAAGACGTATGATGCTCCTGCATTCGAAGCAAATGTTGCTAAAAATCCTGCCAAAAGGTTAGCTATTGAACTACTTGCTAACCAAACACCCATCATTAAAGATGATAATTTAAGTGGAGACAATTTTGTAACCATAGACAAACCTATTGGTGACAAACACAATTCGCCGACTGTGTGCATAAAATAAGCACCGATCAGAAACCAAACATTTGCTTTTACATGCGTTGAACTAACATCTCCACCACGCTGAACAATAGCCATTAACAAAATCATAAAACCAAGTCCCAAAAGAATCAAGCCATATCCCATCTTAACCGGTACCGATGGCTCTTTTCCTCGTCTTGATAAAAATCCCCACAACATAGATAGCAAAGGAGCTAATATTATGATAAACAACGGATTAACTGCTTGAAACCATTCTGTAGGTACCAATTTATCAAAAACCACACGATCAATATATTTGTCGGCATACAAAGTCATTGAACTACCTGCTTGTTCATAACCTGCAAAGAATGCCACTGCAAATAATGTCAAAACAACAATAACCCAAGTTCTATCTTTCTCTTCGAGTGTAAGTTTTGAATCAATATCGGTATCAATATTTTTCTTTGCAGACGGAAGTTTACCGGCATCACCAAGCAATTTTTCACCTCCAAGTAAATACATTACAAAACCTATTAACAAGCCTAAACCTGAAATCAAAAAACCATACCTGTAATCATACACAACTGCAACATAACCTGTTAAAAGAGGAGCTAAAAATGCACCAAGATTGATACCCATGTAAAATATTGTAAACGCTGAATCACGGCGCGAATCGCCTTGTGGATACAAACTGCCTAACAATACAGAAATATTAGGTTTAAAGAAGCCATTACCAATTATTAGAAAGATCAAGCCGATATACAAACATCCTGTATTTTGACCGGAAGCCAAGGTAAATTGACCTAGCATCATTACTATCGACCCTATTATTATGGATTTTCTCTGACCTATGTAATTATCAGCTATCCATCCACCTATCAATGGCGAGAAATATACTAAACCGGTAAATATACCGTATAGCATCGTTGCTGAGCCATCCGAAAATCCTAACCCACCATCTATAAAGCTTTTAGTTAAATACAGCACTAATAATGCACGCATGCCATAATAACTAAAACGTTCCCACATTTCAGTAAAAAACAATAGATATAATCCTTTGGGATGCTTCATACAGTTTATCTATTCTACGTACAAAACCAGACCTTTTAGATATTCTCCTTCCGGATGATAAATATTAACGGGATGATCAGCCGGTTGAGTCAACTGATGTAAGATTCTAACTTTTCGACCACTCATGGCTGCTGCAGAAAAAACAGCTAATCGAAATTGTTCTTTAGTAACAACCTGCGAACACGAGAATGTAAATAGGATTCCACCGGACTTAATCTTCTCAAATGCCTTTAAATTTAGACGTTTATATCCTTGTAAAGCATTGTGCAAGGCTGCTCTGTGCTTAGCAAATGCAGGAGGATCAAGAATAATCAAATCGTAGTCATCTTTTTTAATATCATCAAGATACTTAAATGCATCAAGTGCAAATTCTTTATGTCGACTATCGTCCTTAAAATTATTTATAAGATTCTTTTCCGTTAAAGCTATCGCCTTAGCAGAACTATCAACCGAATAAACTGCTGATGCCTCACCACGCATGGCATAGCAAGAAAAGCCTCCTGTGTAACAAAACATATTCAACACCTTTCTTCCTTTTGCATAATGCTCAAGCAATGCCCTGTTTTCACGCTGATCAATAAAAAAGCCTGTTTTTTGACCTTTTTCCCAATCTATTAAAAAGTGTAAGCCATTCTCATAAGCCTCTACACCATCTTCAGCACCAATTAAGTATCCATCTTCTGCTCCTGTATCTGCTTTATATGGTAAAGTAGTTTCTGATTTATAGAATACATTTTTAATTTTACCTTTAGATATAGCAACAATACATTCTGCTAATTCTTGTCTGACTAAATGCATACCAACCGAATGAGCTTGCAAAACTGCAGTTGATCCATAAAAGTCTACAATTAATCCGGGTAAGAAATCGCCCTCTCCATGTACCAAACGAAATGTATTATGTTTTTCTGTATAATCAAGTCCCAATGCCTTACGAGCATTGTATGCAGTTTCCAAACGTTTTTTCCAAAAAGTCTTGTCTATATTTTCTTTTTCAAAAGATAAAATACGTACAGCTATACTTCCTATTTGATAATGTCCTATTGCCAAATATTGTTTTGATGCATCATATACCTCTACTAACTCGCCTTCATTAATATTATCATCTTGTTTGGCTATTGCACCTGAAAACACCCAAGGATGAAAACGTAGTAATGATGATTCTTTGCCTTTTTTTAAATAAATTCTTTTATAACTCATCTTTGATTTTATTATATATATCTACACAGGCCCATGCATCAATGGCAGCATACATTTGTTGTTTTTCTGTTAAATATGGAGCTTCCCAATTCGTTAGACGTTGTGATTTGGATATTTTCTTCTCAAATAAAATACCATACATTTTTTGCAAACTCAAATCCTCGATTCCAACATTCTTAATTACAGATTGTAAATCTATAAAGCCTTGTGGAACCATCTTCATTCGCTTTGCCATAGAGCGATAATCATCACGCAAAGATAAGCCCACTTTTAATATATTCTTATTCGATATTATACGAGCCAAGGACAATGGAATACCAATAATATTAACTCGAAACAGCCAACAAGTATCACCTGCCGACAATTGTATTAATGCTACTTTATTAGTAACACCCCTCGCAAAGGTAGGTTTTGTTTCCGTATCAAATCCTAGAATTTTACACTTTTCCAAATACTCGCAAGCTTTATCTGACTTCTCTAAGGTATCTACAATAATAATATTCCTTGATTCATATACCAATTGCGGCAATGCATTAAGTTCTTCCTTAGTAATTGTCGATTGATATGTTGTTGTCATCGTTTTCGTCATTTTGAGGATTATACCTTATTTCGTGTATGTGTTTTAATGCATTTAAGAGTTGCTTGCCCCAGTATGTTTCAAAATTTTCAATGCAAGAATATAAGGCATCGTTTGATACGGCTTGATTTCCTTCTTTATAATTAAGTGTGAAATTCTTGATATCTTGATATATATCTGTCAAATTTTCAGATATGGATGCAGCTGATTCTCCATCATAATACGCATCATTAGCGGCAACTAAACGCGATACAGATTGTTTTATTGCTTCATAATCAGATTCTGTTACAAACACCTGAATATCATCATCACCAACCGGAATAGGTTTCTCTAACATAGCCGTTTTCATATACAACAACGGCAATAATTTTTGCATTACTTCGATAAATACTTGAGATTGCTTTTCGTCCGAATGTTCCATAAAAGCGCAATACTCAACACCTACTGTTACAAATTCAACAATATTTTTAGTATATAAATTCATAATATGTATGATATATTAACCTGATACTTGCTTAACTATTAAAATCACTTTGACCTATTCTCAATAAAAAATCGTATTTTTGCAGAATTATTAATACACAAATGAAAAATTCCATTAACGATAACGATTTGCTAAAAATGCTGATAGATGAATCAACCCGAAGGGAAGCTTTTTCTATCCTCGTAAATAAATACAAACAACGTCTGTATTGGCATATCAGAAAAATGGTGATTGTTCATGAAGATGCTGATGATATATTACAAAATACATTCATTAAAGCATGGACAAACATCGATAAATTCAGAGGCGAAGCCAATATTTTAACATGGTTATATCGCATCGCCACGAATGAAACCATGGATTTCTTCAATTCCGCTCATTCAAAACATTCAAATAATACCGTTAATTTGGATGATGCACCTGCATTACAAATAGAAAACGATGTCTATTTTGACGGAGACGAAGCACAAAAAAAATTACAAAGAGCAATATTATCACTTCCTAATAAGCAAAGACTTGTATTTAATATGCGCTATTACGATGAAATGCCTTACGCAGAGATGTCTGAAATATTAGGCACGTCTGAAGGAGCATTAAAAGCATCTTATCACCATGCAGTAAAAAAAATCGAAGATTTTGTTACTGCTGCAAATTAAACCTTTCAAAAAATCAATCGTCAAAGTTACAAAAAAATGGAAGAACATAGCAATATATTAGAAAAGTTAGGAAAGGAAAATCATTTTCGCGTTCCTGAAAATTATTTTGAAGATTTCTCTGCAAAAATGGAAAAAAGATTAGACGAAATATCTGTTCAAAATACCCAAGCAAAGGATCAACCAAAAGTTACATTGCAAAGCAATATTTGGATTCGCATACGCCCTATTCTGTATGTAGCAGCAATGATTATTTTTTTATACGGTATAACTTACGTTATTATACAACCTAAGGTAAAAGAAGCTCAAATGCAAGAGATGCAAGCATCAACCGAAGAAATGGACGATTTACAGCAATACTTATACGATGATCTTGATACCGAAGATATGTATGAAATGCTTTCTATGAACAATTAAACATTACTAAAATGAAAAGGGATTTAATTTTATTGTTTACACTTTTATTGAGTTTAAACATATTTGCAAAAACTGATACTAATGAACAAAATAATAGACCTAAACGTTTAATGGTTGAAGAAGAATTAGAGTTTTATAAATCAAAAGAAATTCTTTCTAATACCGAATTCGATAAGTTTGCTGTTGTATATAAAGAATTTAGCCAAGAGAAACAGGCTATTAGAAAAGAGAATAGACTTTTGAAAAAAGAAGCTAAAACAGCTGAAATCAGCGAAGAAAATGCAACTAAAATTTTAAATGCTCTTGCTGACAACAAAATTAGAATAGCACAAATAAACAAAGAGTATCAAGATAAGATTTTAAAAATCATTCCTGCTACAAAATATCTAAAGATTCAGCAAGCAAGAGACGAATATAAACGCGAAATGTGGAAAAAAATTAAAGAGCAAAAAGCTAAGAGCAACAAACAGCAACACTAACAATAGTTTTTTACAAACATTTATTTATTAATTGATTATCCTTGTACAATAATGTGCAAGGATATTTTTTTGTTTTTAATGCGTTTTTATCATAAAAAAATTTGCACAATCCAAATTATCAGCATACCTTTGCAGCGCTTTTAAGGAAAGAAGATTCGCTAGCTCAGCTGGTAGAGCACAACACTTTTAATGTTGGGGTCTTGGGTTCGAGCCCCAAGCGGATCACAAAAGCTAAAGTCAGCAAATCAAATAGTTTTGCTGACTTTTTTGTTTTAAATAATATAGCATTGAAACTCATTAGCAACCCAGCTAAGTTTTATTCCTTTTTAAATTGTGCCCTACCCGTTGGAAAACCTAACAATCGAATATTGAGAGTAAAAAATGAATAACAAATAAATTGTATATTCGAATTCTAATCATTCTAATATCAAATAACTATGGAAAAAATAAATTCGTATTTTGATGGTGGGTTACTTTAACTAATAGCTTGGCAATTGCTTGGTGCATTAGTAACGATTTTAACTATTGGCATTTGTTTTCCATGGTCAATATAGTAGAAGCTGTTATTTCTTACTGGGTCAGCAAGTTTCTGGCTTTTTGAAATGATAATTTACACTTTTTATTGATATATAGTAATATTTTTACTGATAGTGTATAAATAGGATTTCGCATCATCGTGTTCGACTATATTTAAATATACGCTTTCGCTATTAGCAATTCATATTTTAGCATAATGATACCGAGGTTGTGAATTGCTTTCAAAAATAGTGCAATCCGAGAGCAAATGAGCTTGCTCGATTTGCCGAGAAGCAGCCTATTTTATGTAAACTTTGTATCTTTGACTATCTGAAACAATGGGCAACCGTTCGGAATTACCGAACAATTGGTTGTGAATTGCTTTCAAAAATAGTGCAATCCGAGAGCAAATGAGCTTGCTCGATTTACCGAGAAGCAGCCTATTTTATGTAAACTTTGTATATTTGACTATCTGAAACAATTTTAATTAAAAAATTATCAGACTACAATCCTTTGTGAAAACATTTAAGCGGGGCCGTAAGGTCTCGCTTTCTTTTATACAAGCTGCAAAAAAGAGTAAGTTGGCTAAATTTTTAAGAACTGAATTGCTCACAAGGCAGGCGCACGGCGGTTATACAAAAATATTGGAATCGTAGTTCTTATTGTTAAAGCAATACATTAACAAATATAAAAATAGATAAATCAAAAGTTGAAAATCTCGAAAATAAGCCTTATTTTTGAAAAGCAAAATTTTAGCATATTCGATATGGTACGTAAACTCAATTTCATTGACCTTTTTGCAGGTGCAGGCGGGCTGTCTGAAGGCTTTATTCGGGCTGGCTATACCCCATTGGCTCATATCGAAATGGATAAATACGCTTGTGATACTCTAAAAACTCGTGCGGCGTTCCATTGGCTCAAAAGTGAAGATAAACTTGACGTTTACAAAAAATATCTTTATGAAAAGCAGGAAAAAGAAGACGGCAGCAAACTTTGGGAACAAGTTCCGACAGATGTTATAAACACAGTTATTCAGGCTACAATTGGTGAAAAAACAATTAGTGGTATTTTTGAAAATGTTGATAAACTGATTGGAAAACAGCAGGTTGATGTAATAATTGGCGGCCCGCCTTGTCAGGCGTATTCGGTTGCTGGACGTGCCCGTATGGGCAAAGATGTAGAGAAAGATCCTCGCAATGAACTTTACAAGTTTTACGTTAAGTTTTTGGAACGTTACACGCCAAAGATGTTTGTATTTGAAAATGTTTTGGGCATTCTCACAGCAAAAAAGGGAAAACCTTTTGCAGATTTACAAAAAGTTGTTGATGAAGCGGGTTATACAATGGAAGTCCACGTTCAAATTGCCTCACAGCATGGTGTGTTGCAAAACCGCCAGCGTGTGATAATTGTCGGTTGGCAAAAGGATACAGATTTCCATTATCCAGCATTGTTACCCCAAAAAAACAACTATCAAGTTCTGAAAGATTTGTTTGTTGACCTGCCGGAACGTAAATCTGGTGAGGGAAAATTGTGTGAACCCATACAATATACAAAACCGCTTTCTAAAATGAAATATTTGAAAGAATCGCAAATTCGCGGCACTTTCAATTTTACCACACAACATATTGCCCGCCCCAACAATCTCAATGATAGAGAAATATATTATTGGGCAGTTAAAAAATTTTTGAAAGAAAAAAAGCAACTTTCTTATAGTAAGGATGTCCCTGCTGACCACCAAAAACACAAGAATAAAGAAACATTTGATAACCGTTTTTCTGTTGTAAACCCCTTTGGATGTTGCCACACCGTTGTTGCGCATATCGCGATGGATGGGCATTAC
>JAKIYQ010000055.1:0-8917 GCA_022708465.1 Bacteroidota bacterium
TCTGCTGTTAAAAAGAATGCACGTTTTGTTCCACCTTACGAAAGTGGCGCATCACTATATATTAGACCTGTATTGTTCGGTTACACACCACAAATTGGTGTAAATCCGGCCAAAGATTATTTATTTATTGTTTTTGTATCACCGGTAGGTCCATATTTTAAAGGAGGGTTTTCAACTAATCCTTATGTAATTACGCGTAATTATGATCGTTCTGCTCCTCTAGGTACAGGTATATATAAAGTAGGTGGCAATTATGCCGCAAGTTTAGCTGCACACGAAGAAGCACACGAAAAAGGATATTGTTCAGAATTCTATTTGGATGCAAAAGAAAAGAAATATATTGACGAATGTGGTGCTGCAAATTTCTTTGGAATTAAAAACAATACATATATAACTCCAAAATCAACATCTATCCTACCTTCAATAACCAACAAGAGTTTGATGGTATTAGCTGAAGATTTAGGATTAAAGGTTGAGCGCCGCCCAATTCTGGAAGAAGAACTTGACAGTTTTGAAGAAGCAGGAGCTTGCGGAACAGCGGCTGTAATCAGTCCTATCGAACGTTTGGATGATATCGACAATAATAAATCATACGTTTTCTCGAAAGATGGAAAACCAGGTCCTATTTGTACCATATTGTATAACAAACTACGTGCTATACAATATGGAGACGAGACTGACATTCATAATTGGGTAACAGTATTAGATTAATTTAAAACAATAATAAGATGAAACTTCTCATTTTAAATGGTCCAAATTTAAATTTGCTTGGCACACGCGAACCTGGTATATATGGTCAAGAGGGGTTTGATACTTATTTAACAAAACTAAATAAGCGATTCCCTAATGTGGAAATCGCTTATTTTCAATCAAACATAGAGGGTGAAATCATAAACGAATTACAAAAGTTAGGATTTACTTATGATGGCATCATCCTAAATGCCGGAGCATATACACACACATCTGTAGCAATACGCGATTGCATCAAATCAATCACAACTCCTGTTATTGAAGTTCATTTATCAAACGTTACTGCAAGAGAGAGTTTTAGACACGAGTCATTAATTACACCTGTATGTAAGGGCTGTATTCTTGGTTTTGGTCTACACTCATACGATTTAGCAATACAAAGTTTCCTTATCGACTAGTAAGGCTATTAAATAAGCCTGATTGTATCGAAACATTTTAAACTTATTTTATTTTAGGGTGTCTAAGCGACATGAAAAAAATACTTACTTGCGCCATTTTATTTATGTGTGCTTTATCAACGTTTGCCCAAAGTGGTAAAATATATGGTACTATTATCGATAATAGTACTAAAAAGGCAATGGATTATGTAAATATCGCATTGTACAAAGGCAATTCAAATACACCTGAAATAGGAGAATTTTCTGACGAATCGGGACAATTCAATCTTCAAGTCCCTTATGGTACTTATACACTAAAAGCATCTTTCCTCGGTTACAATAGTTTTGAAAAAAAAGTAATTGTAACGAAAGACAAACCAAATATTAAAATTGGCAATGTTATTCTTTACGAGGATGCAAAAATGATAAAAGAGATAGAAGTCGTTGGTCAAAAATCAGGCATGAGCCTAGAAATAGACAAAAAAGTTTTCAATGTTGACCAAAGTATTGTATCCGAAGGAGCATCTGCATCCGAAATTCTACAAAATATACCTTCTGTTGACATCGACACAGATGGTAATGTTGCATTACGCAATAGTTCATCTGTCGAAATTTGGATTAATGGAAAACCATCAGGATTGTCAGATACAGACAAAGGCCAGGTTCTGGAAATGCTACCGGCTGAAACTGTTGAAAAAGTTGAATTACTTACTAATCCATCAGCTAAATACAACCCCGAAGGAAGTGTGGGTATTATTAATATTGTATTAAAAGAAAATCGTAAAGGCGGTTATTTCGGGAATGTTTCAACCGGTGTAAATTACCAAGAAGGCTCCGCATACCCTGGAGGAAATTTAGGACTTAATTTTACATATAGCGATAATAAATGGGACGTGAATTTTAACGCAAGTGTACGTTCAAGAAAAAGAGATAGAGGTAGTTATAATTATCGAATGAGTTTTGAAGACGCTGATACAACATATTTAAATCAAACAAACACATCTACGCAAGACAGAGTTAATGGGTTTTTAAAGGCAGGGGCAACATATCACATTGACAAAAAAAACGAAATCGGATTATCTGCTTACGGCATGTATAGTCAAAATTGGAATAAAGGAAACATTGAATATGCCACACTCAACAAAGACAAAAACACAACACACTTACGCGAAAGAAACAATGAGAGCACAGGTAATATGGGATTCTACAATGTAGCTATAGACTATCGGCATCAATTTGAGAAAGACACACACGAAATATCTGCTAATTTAAACTATTTTGGACGTCAACGTAATAGTAATAGTTCTTACTTGACAAAAGAATCCGGAGATATTAATCCATTACGTACTTACGAACTTCAGACTCTTAATGAAAGTAATAATTCAGCATCTGTACAAGTTGACTACTTCAATAAATTTACCAAAAACTCTAAATTTGAAGCCGGGCTGAAAGGAAGTTTAAATTTTACTGAAAGCATTGACAAAACATTTGATTCAATATATATAGATAATACACTGATTGAAGATATTACAAAATACAATCCATTCTATTATTCAGAACAGATTTATGCTGCATACGCTACATACGGCAATAAATTTGATTGGTTCTCATTTCAGTTGGGAGTACGTGCAGAAGAAACTATTACCAAGGCAAACGACGTACAACGCAGTTATTTCCAAGCATTTCCGTCAGTATATTTAAGTTTTGAGTTACCAAAGGATAATGAAATACAAGTAAACTACACAAGACGTATTAACAGGCCACGTGGCAGACGAATAAATAATTATATTGATAGATCTGATCCTACCAATATTAGCTTTGGTAATCCATTATTAATGCCTGAATTTGCTAATTCAGTCGAGATTAATTATCTAAAAAATTGGGAAAGGCATACATTATCTGTCGGTTTGTTTTATCGTTATACAGAAAACGTTATACAATCAGTAAAACGATTGACAGATCTTGGTATTATGGAAAACACTTACGAGAATATTACGTATTCACAAAACGCAGGAGCTGAAATCGTTGCAAAAAATCGTCTTTTCAATAACTATCTCGATTTAACAACTTCGCTTAGTGCTTATTACTATCAGTTAGGTGCTAACGAAGAATGGGATGTGGCTGAAACAAATAGTTTTTCGTGGAATGCTCGTATCAACGCCAATGTTAAAATAATAAGCAACTTGTCTGCACAAATAACAGCATATTATAACTCACCACGCATTGTAGCTCAAGGTACAGTCAGCGATAACTACGCAATGGATTTAGGATTAAGAGCAAATTTCTTGAATAAAACCCTGAGCTTAAGTTTATCTGTTAGAGACGTGTTAGATTCTCGTACGCATACGCAAAACATTACTTGGGGAGAAAATTTTTATCAAGAAAATGCAAACACAACATGTGGACGTAGTTATAGATTAACATTGACATATAATTTTGGCAATATGAAAGCCAAAAAACAAAAGAAGAACGAAAATACAAATGAAGATTCCGGCGAAGATATGGATAACGGCATGGGCAGTTTCTAAAAAAACTGTATATTTGTAAATCTTTTATGAGACAGATGTTATTAGTAATAATGAAATTTATACACCATGAAAAAACTAATTTTAACCATTGCTAGCATTGCTGTAACAAGTATATTGTTTGCTCAAATACAAACAAATCCTTCTAATCAGTATTACAACAATCAAAATGAGTATTATAATGCACAACTGCCCATTAACACTAAGAGTGTTAGTGGCCCAAACAAAGAAGTAGTAAATGTTTTTTATATTACATTCAACTACCCTTCCCAATCAATAGAAAATGCAATTCTAGAACGACTTAAAAAAGAAGGTCTAGAAGGTAAGAAAATGAAAAATAATTTCTTTGCATTCAAAGGTGTTAAATACAATTACCTATGGAACAGAACTTTTGACTTCTACATAAATGTTATCGGATCTCAAAACGCAGGAACCGTTAATTTGCTTATGTCTCAAGGATATGATAACTTTATTGACACAAACGATTATGAAATCCAGAAACGAGTATCTGATTGGTTAACCGGTTTGGATATTGATATTCAAAGATATATTCATTCACAAACTCTTAATGGAGAAATTAAAGAATATGAAGAAGCTCAAAAAGAGCTCAAAAAACTAAACAAAGAAAAATCAAAAATAGAATCTAAAATTGCAAAAAAAGATATTGAGAGACGTACTTTTGAAGCCAAACGCACAATTCCCGATCAAAATAACATGAACAGTATAGACCCGAACATACTTGAAAAAGAACAGAAGAAAGCAAATGATCTTGAAGAGGATAGGAATAAACTTGATTACGAATTAAAAGAGATTAAACAAAAAATTGAAGCTGCAGAAAAACATGTTGCAGAGCACGATAAAGCAATTAAAGAGATTAAATCTGCTAAACCATAATTAAGGCTTATCATGCAACAATTGAATGTCTTATTTTCAAAAACATTTAAAGAAGACGCTACTTCAATACAAAAGATTGCAGAATCAGGATCAAACAGACGCTATCAGCGCATGTATGGTAGTTCATTTAGCGTAATTGGTGTGTATGGCGAATCTATTCGCGAGAATAAGGCATTTATTGCAATGTCGCAACATTTTAAACAATGTAACATTAATGTTCCTCGGGTACTTGCCGTATCCGAGGATTTTCATTACTACATAACTGATGATTTAGGTCAAATATCTTTATTTGATTGTTTAAATCAAAAAGACATCCTTCCATTATTACAAAAAACCATATCAAAACTACCTGTTATACAATTCGAAGCAGGTAAAACACTAGATTATTCTGTATGCTTTCCGCAAAGTGAATTCAATAAAAGAACAGTGTTTTGGGATTTGAACTATTTCAAATATGAGTTTCTAAAACCTTCTGGTATTGAATTTGATGAAGAACTGCTCGAAAATGAATTTGAGCTAATGTCTGATATTTTACTGAAAGAAAACGACAATACCTTTATGTATCGCGACTTTCAGTCTAGAAATGTTATGATAAAAGATGGAGAACCATGGTTTATTGATTTTCAAGGAGGAAGAAAAGGTCCAATATATTACGATCTTGCATCGTTTATATATCAAGCAAAAGCTAAATTTTCAGAAGACACGAAGGAATCTCTAATAAAAACTTATCTTGAAGCACTTAAGCCGTATAGAGACATATCTTTCGATAAATTTAAGAAAGAATTTTCATACTTTGTGCTTTTTAGAGTGCTACAAACATTAGGAGCATATGGTTTTAGAGGACTTATAGAGCATAAATCACATTTTATACAAAGCATACCATACGCCATCGCAAACCTGAAACAGACATTAAACACATACTCTTTCTCGGAATTTCCGTACCTAAAAAAGCTTTTAGAGCAACTAATAAATAAGTACCAGATATCCGAAACAACCGACTCTGATCAATTGATAGTTCGCGTATTCAGTTTCTCTTATAAAAAAGGAATACCTGATGATTATTCAGGTAATGGAGGTGGTTTTGTGTTTGATTGTAGAGCATTACATAACCCTGGAAGATACGACGAATACAAACAACTTACGGGCTTAGATAAACCGGTAATTGATTTTATAGAAAACAATGGTGAAATGCAATTGTTTTTAAATAATGTATTTGCAATAGCCGATTCGTCTGTTGAAAGATATATTAAACGAGGATTTACTAATCTAATGTTTAGTTTTGGTTGTACCGGCGGACGTCACAGATCTGTTTATGCAGCGCAAAAACTCGCAGAACATATCTCAAAAAAATACGGAGTTAAAGTAGCGCTTACGCATCGTGAGCAATCAATAATGACTAGTTTATGAAAGCAATGATTTTCGCGGCAGGATTAGGCACTCGTCTAAAACCTTTGACCGATACTACGCCAAAAGCATTAATTCCGGTTAAAGGTAAAACTTTACTTGAGCATGTTATTATAAAACTAAAAGATGCAGGTTTTAAGGATATAGTTATAAATATACATCATTTCGGAGAACAAATAATAGACTTTTTACAAGCTAACAATAATTTCGGTATCAATATCGTTATTTCTGATGAACGTGGAATGTTACTTGAAACCGGTGGAGGTATAAAAAAAGCCGCCAATTTACTCGGAAATGAGCCATTCTTGATTCACAATGTTGATATTCTATCAAATGCTGATTTAGGCGCCTTATATAGGGCTAATACGCAGTCTAACGCAGTTGCAACATTACTGGTAAACAAACGAGAATCATCTCGTTACCTACTATTTGCAGAATCAAGATTAAATGGATGG
Source organism: Bacteroidota bacterium (assembly GCA_022708465.1). GTDB lineage: Bacteria > Bacteroidota > Bacteroidia > Bacteroidales > Paludibacteraceae > Enterocola. The sequence continues at coordinate 6,406 of JAKIYQ010000055.1, forward strand.
ACTAATGTAAAAACCGGAGAGATTAAAAGTCCATACACTAATATTGACATAGAAAGAACCGATCGTTTTGCCTTTAGCGGCATTCAGGTATTTTCTCCACAACTATTCAAATACATGGACAATTTTCCTGACAAGTTCTCTATTATAGATTTTTATCTTGCAATATGCAATAAGGAAAAAATCAGCTATTATATACAAGAAGACTTAAAACTACTCGATGTAGGTAAAATTGATTCACTCGAACAAGCTGAATCATTTATTTAATATCCATGTGTATATCCCTAAAACCTAGGAAATACAAAATACCATCCAATCCTATTGTTGATATTGATTGACTTGCATTAGCTATAACCTTTGGTTTTGCATGAAATGCTATTCCAAGTCCTGCTAAATTAAGCATTGGCAAATCATTTGCTCCATCACCTACAGCGACTACCTGCTCTAAATCAATCTTTTCTACTTGAGCAATTAAATGTAATAACTCCGCCTTACGTTTTCCATCCACAATATCACCTAAATAGCGGCCTGTTAGTTTTCCATTCTCTATTTCCAAGTTATTTGCATATACAAAATCAATTCCAAATTGTTTTTGAAGGTATTCGCCGAAATATGTGAAACCTCCTGAAAGTATTGCAATCTTAAAACCGAACTTTTTCAACACTTTCATAAGTCTTTCTGCGCCATCCATTAATGGTAAATGTTCAGCAATATCAACCATAACTGATTCATCAAGACCTTTTAGCAAAGCCACACGCTTAGTAAAACTTTCTTTAAAATCAATCTCACCACGCATTGCAGATTCTGTAATAGCTCTTACTTCCGAGCCAACTCCGGCCTTATCGGCAAGTTCATCAATCACTTCTGTTTTAATTAATGTAGAATCCATATCAAAACATATTAATCTCCTTGCACGACGATACATATCATCTTTCTGAAATGAAATATCTATTCCCTCCTTTGCAGAAATTTCCATAAAACGTGATGATATTATATTTTTATCTTTCAATTCACCGCGTAAAGAAAGCTCAATACACGACCGTACTTCATCAGAATTATTTTCATCTAAAGGTGGACGACCTGTAAGCCTTTTAATTGAATCAATATTTAGTTCCTGATCTAAAATAGACTTTGTAACTAATGAAAGTTGATTAGCTGTAATAACACGACCAAGAATAGTAGTTACATACCTACTTTTGCCCTGACGACCAACCCAATTATTGTATCTATCTTCCGGTATTGGAGTAAAACGCACTTGCACACCTAATTCAGAACATTTAAATAATATTTCTTTCAATATATGTCCGGATTGAATCTCGTTATCCATTTTAAATAGGATGCCCAAAGATAGTGTATGATGAATGTCAGCCTGACCAATATCCAATATTACAGCGTTATAACGTCCTAATATATCTGTTATTGATGCAGTTACTCCAGGACGATCATCGCCCGATATATTTATAAGTATAATTTCACTTGTCATAATAAGTCATTTATAACGTTTGCAAAGATATTTGTTTTTTTAGTAACACACAAATTTGCTGCATTATCTAAATTAAATAATAGTGAATATACATTTGAAGTAATATAAATAAGAAAGCCCCATAAGTGTTAACTTATGAGGCTTCTGTAAAAAGGCGGCTACCTACTCTACCACTGTACGCAGTACCATCGGCGCTACCGGGCTTAACTTCTCTGTTCGGAATGGGAAGAGGTGGAACCCCGACGCTATAACCACCTAAAATATCTAAACATATTGAAAACAACATACATGAAAGAAATCCTGATAAAGAGAAAACTCGGGCTATTAGTACTGCTCAGCTTTGACGTCTCCGCCTTTACACTTGCAGCCTATCAACGTGGTAGTCTTCCACGGCCCTCAAACGAGATCTAATCTCGAGGTTGGCTTCGCGCTTAGATGCTTTCAGCGCTTATCCATTCCGCACTTAGCTACCCGGCGGTGCACCTGGCGGTACAACCGGTAAACCAGCGGTACGTCCAACACGGTCCTCTCGTACTAGTGTCAGCTCCCCTCAAATCTCAACGCCCACAACAGATAGGGACCGAACTGTCTCACGACGTTCTGAACCCAGCTCGCGTGCCACTTTAATAGGCGAACAGCCTAACCCTTGGGACCTTCTCCAGCCCCGGGATGTGACGAGCCGACATCGAGGTGCCAAACCACTCCGTCGATTTGAGCTCTTGGGAGGGATCAGCCTGTTATCCCCGGAGTACCTTTTATCCTTTGAGCGATGGCCCTTCCATACGGTACCACCGGATCACTATGCTCTAGTTTCCTACCTGGCCGACTTGTCGGTCTCCCAGTCAAGCGCCCTTATGCCATTACACTCTCCAGCCGGTTACCAATCGGCCTGAGGGCACCTTTAGAAGCCTCCGTTACTCTTTTGGAGGCGACCACCCCAGTCAAACTACCCACCAAACGGTGTCCCCGCTTTAAGCGGGTTAGCAGCCAAACAGCCAAAGGGCCGTATTTCAACAGCGGCTCCACACATAC
>JAKIYQ010000056.1:0-8788 GCA_022708465.1 Bacteroidota bacterium
ATTATTCAATAAAGTGGTGAAATTTTTGGTTTTAGGTGCATCAAATGTAAAATCTTCAACAATTGTCAAACCATTATCTTTTGCCTTATATGACAAAGCTGACTTGCGTGCCAATTGTTTCAATTTTTTATTTAACTTGAAGCTATAATCACGAGGAGTTGGACCAAATACACGACCGCCACCTACACGTACCGGTGAATTAATATCACCAGGACGAGCGCCGCCGCCGCCTTTTTGTCTACCCAATTTACGGGTACTACCCGAAACTTCGCTTCTTTCTTTTGACTTGTGGGTACCCTGACGCTTATTTGCCATATATTGCTTTACAGCTAAATAAATAGCATGGTCATTGGGTTCGACACCGAAAATGGATTCGTCTAAAACGATTTTCCTTCCAGTTTCTTTTCCTTGAATGTTATATATACTCAGTTCCATTATTTATTCACTATTACGATTGAACCTTTCGCTCCCGGGACAGAACCTTTGATTAAAATCAAATTATTTTCTGGGATAATCTTTAATATCTCAAGATTTTGGGCAGTAACACGATCTCCACCCAAACGTCCAGCCATGCGCATGCCTTTAAATACCTTTGCAGGGTATGAACAAGCACCTACAGAACCTGGAGCACGTAAGCGGTTGTGTTGACCATGTGTTGCTTGACCGACACCACCGAAGCCGTGACGTTTTACAACACCTTGAAATCCTTTACCTTTTGATGTTCCGATTACATCAGCCCACAATGTATCTGCGAACAAATCTACGGTAATAACATCACCTAATTTGAAGCTTTCTTCAAATCCTTTGAACTCAACCAAGTGGTATTGAGGTGCTACGCCTGCTTTTTTGAAAAGTCCGGCTTCAGGTTTCGTTACGTTTTTTTCTTTCTTTTCTGCGAAACCTAATTGAACTGCTTCATAACCGTCTATTTCAACGGTTTTGATCTGCGTAACAACACAAGGACCAGCTTCGATAACAGTGCATGGAATATTTTTTCCATCAGCACTGAAAACGGAAGTCATTCCGATTTTTTTTCCTATTAATCCTGGCATTTCAATTATTATTAATGTAATACTACTATCTTTTATACTTTTATTTCAACACCTACTCCACTAGGTAATTCAAGTTTCATCAATGCATCAACAGTTTTAGCTGTAGAGCTATAGATGTCAATTAAGCGTTTGTACGAAAACAATTGAAATTGTTCGCGAGACTTCTTATTGACGAATGTTGAACGGTTAACAGTAAATATACGTTTATGAGTTGGTAGAGGAATTGGACCGCTAACTACAGCTCCTGTTGCTTTTACTGTCTTTACAATCTTTTCAGCAGACTTATCTACTAAATTGTAATCGTAAGATTTTAATTTGATTCTAATTTTTTGGTTCATTGGTTATTTTATTATTAAAAATAGGTTTAAGAATCATTTACTAAACCCATTCATGATTATTATTACAATAAGTCTACTCTACCTTTAGCTTCTGTTAAAACTTCTTTTGCAATTGAAGTGGAAACCTCGGCATAGTGAGAGAATTCCATTGATGATGTTGCACGTCCTGACGTAATCGTACGCAAAGAAGTTACATATCCAAACATTTCTGATAATGGTACTTTTGCTTTTACTATACGTGCTCCGGTACGACTTGACTCCATACCTTCAACTTGACCACGACGTTTGTTTAAGTCACCGATTACATCACCCATATTTTCTTCAGGTGTTACAACCTCAATTTTCATAATAGGTTCAAGTAACACAGGTTTTGCTTTTGAGCAAGCTTCTTTAAATGCTAATTGAGCACATATTTCAAATGAGATCTGATCTGAATCGACAGGATGGTAAGAACCATCAACTACAACAACTTTCAATTTATCTACAGGATATCCGGCTAAAACACCATTACGCATAGCAGCTGTAAATCCTTTTTGAATTGAAGGGATAAATTCCTTTGGAATATTACCACCCTTAACTTCGTCAACAAATTGCAAAGACCCCTCAAAGCCTTCATCAACAGGTCCTACACGCAATATCATATCAGCAAACTTACCACGACCACCTGATTGTTTCTTGTAAACTTCACGAAGTTCAACAGTCTTGGTAATAGATTCTTTGTATGATACTTGTGGACGGCCTTGATTACATTCTACTTTGAATTCACGTCTCAAACGATCAATAATAATTTCCAAGTGAAGTTCACCCATACCGGAAATGATTGTTTGACCTGATTGTTCATCTGTTTTAACAGTAAATGTAGGATCTTCTTCAGCTAATTTACCTAAACCTATACCCAATTTATCCAAATCCTTTTGAGTCTTAGGTTCAACTGCAACACCTATAACCGGTGCAGGGAAATCAATTGATTCCAATGTAATTTGGTTATCTTCATCGCACAAAGTATCACCTGTACGAATATCTTTAAAACCAACTCCTGCACCTATATCACCAGCATAAATAACATCTACAGGATTTTGTTTATTTGAGTGCATTTGAAACAAACGAGAGATTCTTTCCTTTTTGCCGGAACGTGTATTGAATATATAAGAACCTGCTTCGATTTTTCCTGAATATACACGGAAGAAACACAAACGGCCTACATATGGGTCTGTTGCTATCTTAAATGCCAATGCACATAATGGTTCACTTGCATCAGGTTTACGTGCAATTTCTTTTTCAGGGTCATTTACATCATGACCAATTACTTCAGGAGTATCAATTGGACTAGGCAAATAATCACAAATCGCATCCAACATTGTTTGTACACCTTTATTTTTGAATGAAGATCCACAAATCATAGGATTAATCTTCATGCTTAATGTTCCTTTACGGATAGCACGCTTGATGTCTTCTTCTGTTATTGTAGAAGGATCGTCAAAATATTTCTCCATCAACACATCATCAAACTCTGCGGCTACGTCCAACATTTTAGCTCTCCATTCCTCTGCTTCAGCTTTTAAATTATCAGGAATCTCGTCAACTTCGTATTCAGCACCCATGGTCTCATCATGCCATAGAATTGCTTTCATTTTAACCAAGTCAATTACACCTTTAAATGTTTCTTCTGCACCAATAGGAATTTGAATTGCAACGGGAGTAGCACCAAGTACTTCTTTTACTTGACGAAATACGTCAAAAAAGTCAGCTCCTGAACGGTCCATCTTATTGACATAACCTATACGAGGAACATTATATTTTTCGGCTTGACGCCATACTGTCTCTGATTGAGGCTCTACACCACCCACTGCACAAAATGCAGCAACAGCTCCATCAAGGATACGAAGAGAACGTTCTACTTCAACTGTAAAGTCTACGTGCCCCGGAGTGTCTATAAGGTTAATCTTGTACTTATTGTTATTGTAATTCCAAAACGTTGTAGTAGCAGCAGATGTAATAGTTATACCACGTTCCTGCTCTTGTTCCATCCAGTCCATTGTTGCTGCACCATCATGTACTTCACCAATTTTGTGGGTCAAACCAGTATAAAACAATATACGCTCTGATGTAGTTGTCTTACCGGCATCAATGTGTGCCATGATACCGATATTCCTAGTGTATGTTAAATCTCCTTTTGCCATTTTTATTTGTCTGTCTTAATTATTAGAAGCGGAAATGTGCAAATGCACGGTTTGCTTCAGCCATACGATGCATATCTTCCTTACGTTTAAAGGCAGCTCCTTGCATGTTGTATGCATCAACTATTTCAGCAGCTAACTTATCTGCCATAGTTTTTCCACCTCTAACTCTAGAGTAATGGATCATATTTTTCATTGATATGGATTCTTTCCGTTCTGGACGGATTTCAGTAGGTACTTGGAAGGTAGCACCACCAATTCTGCGTGATTTAACTTCGACTTGCGGAGTTATATTATCTAAAGCTGCTTTCCAAATTTCGATAGCAGTTTTATCTTCATTTGCGAGTTTTGCCTTTACTGAGTCTAATGCTGAATAGAAGATTGTGTAGGCAGTAGATTTCTTTCCGTCATACATTAAATGGTTAACAAATCTTGTAACCATTATCTCTCCGAAAACAGGATCTGGTAAAACAATCCTTTTTTTAGGTTTCGCTTTTCTCATTTTTTTTCAAAATTATCCGTTTTGTTTTTGGTTGCCAATTGCTGTCTTCAAAAGATTCCTCTGAATCTATTTACTCAACCTTGATAAGCTTTTCCAAATATGCAAAACAATATTATTAACTGTTTTTATTAAAATTCCTAATTACTTTTTGCCTGTTGGTTTGGCTGCGCCTGCTTTTGGACGTTTTGCGCCATATTTAGAACGTCTTTGAGTACGTCCATTTACACCGGCTGTATCTAATGTACCACGTACTATGTGGTAGCGTACACCTGGAAGATCCTTAACACGACCTCCACGAATCATCACGATTGAGTGTTCCTGCAAATTGTGTCCTTCTCCCGGAATGTAAGAGTTAACCTCTTTTTGGTTAGTTAAGCGAACACGAGCCACCTTACGTAAAGCAGAGTTTGGCTTTTTTGGAGTCGTAGTGTAAACACGCACACATACTCCACGACGTTGTGGGCAAGAATCCAAAGCTGGAGCCTTGCTATTTTCGGTCAGCACTGTTCTCCCTTTTCTTACTAATTGTTGAATAGTAGGCATTGTAACTTGTTATTATATATGATTTACAAAAAATTTATATCTAATTATCAACTTGTTAGCTCAAAAACTAATTACAAATTGAACCAAAAGCACATTTTTTGGGGTTGCAAAGTTATGAATAAATTTTATTATACAAAAGAAAAATAGGTTTTTAATGAAATATTTTTTCACAAAGCCTTACAAATGAAGTTTTGTTAACTGAAATATGCAGTCTTTCAAATGCACTAAAACCATTTATAGCGTTTCAAAAACCATACTGTTAATATGGCAACAAGCAGAATTATTCCCCATGCAAATAAGTAACCATATTGCCAGTGGATTTCAGGCATTGAAGTAAAATTCATACCCCATAATCCTACCAAGAATGTAAGCGGTATAAAGATAGTAGAAATTACCGTAAGACGCTGCATTATTTGATTCATACGCAAATCGTTACCTGCCAGATACAAATCTTCTAAAGAGCGTAACATTTCTTTATTATCACTTATAACTTGAACTACATAAATTATGTGATCTTTTACATCTTGAAAATACAACAAATTTTCGGGTCTTATGAATTTGTTTTCGCCAGTAGAAAGACGTCCTAATTTTTCTTTGATTGGGAATGTACTCTTACCTAACTGGATTAACAACTTCCTAGCATATTGCAATTCTTTTGCCATTCCTTTATTTGGAGAAAAGTTTAGAATGTGTGTCTCCAAATTCTGTAGCATATCGCTTATCATTTCGACATCATTCATAAAATCTACTGTTGTATTGTTAAGCAATATACTAAATAAATGGTCTGCAGTAATTATAGATTGACTGCCACTAAGTGTTTGACTGATATTATCAAAAATCCCTCTGTCAGTGTCTTGAAACGTAAGCACAAAATTATTTCCCAAAATCAGAGACACGTTATCATGCTCATAATGTGTCTCTGATTTTGTTAGTGTATTAAGAATGGCAAACAAGTACTCCGAATACTCCTCAATTTTTGGAAGATGATTTCTGTTATATATATCTTGAATGTGTAATATATTTATTTTAAAATACTTAAGAATTACTTCTATATTGCTAATATCTTTTAAACCTTTTATGGCTATCCAATATGATAAACTTTTGTTTGCAGAAATTTCAGCAATTATTTCTTGTGAAGAATTACATCTTATTGTACGAAATGGAATGTCTTGCCCGAACAAAGACAATTCAATATACGTATCTACAGTACTATTGCCGGTATACGTATATGTTCTTACAAGCTGACTATTCTTACGTTTCATGCTTCGCCTTTAAATCCGCCAAAGTTCATTGGAATTTGAATTTTTTGCTCAGGTAAATCTATTTTTCCGTACTGACTCTCGTATTTATCTACATTTTCTTTAAGTGCATACAACAGTCTCTTTGCATGTTCTGCAGTGAGTATTATGCGTGCTTTAACTTTAGCTTTTGGAGTATTGGGCATTATTCTTACAAAATCCAAAACAAATTCACTTGATGAATGTGCTATGATTGACAAATTTGCATAAACACCTTCAGCCATTTCGTCCGAAAGTTCAATGTTTAATTGATTTTTTGATTGTTCCTCTTTCATGAATTACTATGTTTATTCTGCCACAAATTTAAAATTAATTATTGTTATATGCGCATAAAAAGTTACATTTGCGAAAAATTCACTTTGATTTTAACTATATGAAAGATCAAGTAAAGCGCAAACAAAAAATATTTGATGAAATATTCAAGAATGTATTGTTTGTCCTTGCAATAGTGGCTATAATATGCAGCTTTCCAAGAGAAGCCAAGTATCAATACCAATTTGAGGTGGGTAAACCATGGCAATATGATTTACTAACAGCAACTTATGATGCTCCAATATATAAAACAAAAGCTGAATTAAAGGCAGACAGAGATGCTGTTCTCAAAAAGAATATACCTTATTATAATTATAATAGTGCAGTAGAATCGGAACAAATAAAAAACATGGAGACATACATTATGAATGTCTCTTTATCCGAAGATGGCATAAATGAAACTAAGGATGAGCACGCTCCATATGCAACTTATTTAAAAAGCCAACTACATGAGATATACTCCAAAGGCCTACTTAACAACAATCAATTCACTGAATTAAAAACTAAAAATACAGAACATATAGTTGTACTAAACAATGATGGCATAGGAAGAAATCATGCCACCGAAGACATTTATTCAGTATCTAAAGCTTTACAAAAAATAGTAAACAATATTCCAAGTGATCTATCTTCAACAAAATTAAGAGAATTCGGAATTGAAAATTATTTAAAAAGCAATTTGCAATACAATTCGGATATAACAAACAAAATTAAAACTGATGAACTGAATAATGTATCAACTACTTCGGGTATGGTACAAGCAGGGGAACGTATTATTGACAAAGGAGAAATTGTAACTGAACAAAAATTCAAGATATTAGATTCTCTAAGAAAAGATTATGAATCACGTAAAGAGTATTCGTCTGAACAAAACAAATGGTTGATTAGCGGACAAGCATTATTAGTAACTTTCCTTATTTTATTGTTTTACTTATACATAAGGTTATTCCGAAAAAAATTTTACAATAGCAAACGGTATATTATTTTAATATTAATTTTGATATCCGGATTTACCGTTTTAACTTCCTTAATTGTCAAAAAATATTCTGAAGAGTATTTTCTGTTTTTCATACCATACGCATTACTACCTATTATATTAAGTACGTTTTTTGATACTCGTACTGCATTATTTGCACACTTTATCACAATATTAATTTCGGCTCTGATGGTGCACTCGCAATTTGAATATATACTATTACAAATCACTGCGGGTATGGTAACTATTTACAGCTTAAAAGACCTTACACAAAGATCGCAACTAATAAAATCTGCTCTTATTATTTTTGCAAGCTACTGCATTTTCTATTTAGGCTATGGATTGACCATTTACAAAATTAATTGGGAAATGTTATTATCATTTTCAATTAATGGTATAATGTTATTGTTTGCATACCCATTAATTTACATTATAGAAAAAACTTTTGGTTTTATATCAAATGTTACACTCATTGAGTTGACTAACACTAATAATTCTTTATTGAGAAGATTGTCTGAATCTGCACCAGGCACGTTTCAACACTCGATGCAAGTTTCTAATTTAGCAGCAGAAATTGCAATAAAAGTTGGTGCTAATCCGCTTTTGGCACGTACAGGAGCTTTGTACCATGATATTGGTAAAATTCAAAATCCGGCATTTTTCACAGAAAACCAAGTTAAGGGGAATAATCCACATGACAAACTGAGTCCTGAGGGTAGTGCACAAATTATCATGCGGCATGTATCTGATGGTAAGGCACTCGCAAAAGAATACGGTTTACCGCGTAGTGTAATTGAATTTATAGAAACTCATCATGGAAAAAATATAACTAAATATTTTTACAATACTTGGATTAACCAACATCCTAACGAAACTGTTGATGAAAGCCTTTTTACATATTCAGGACCAAATCCGTACACTAAGGAATTGGGTATTTTAATGATTTGTGATTCTGTTGAAGCTGCATCACGTGGTATGACTGAATATACTGACGAAAGCATCAATCAATTAGTAGAGGACATAGTTGACGGACTTGTATATGGACACTTTTTAGATAATGCACCATTAACATTAAAACAGATAACACTGACTAAATCTGTACTCAAAGAAAAATTAAAAAACATATATCACACACGTATTGCTTATCCTGAAATAACTAAAAAATAATACTATGACAAGACATCTACTTTGCGTTTTATTTCTAACTATGCTAACTTGTACAGCTAATGCTAATTCTAATGGTTATATATCGCATCCATCGAATTTTAATAACTATACGATTTCGCATACAAGGAATACACTTCCGGAAAGATTTGATTCGAGAGAACAATCTTGGCTTCTTGATCCGAGAAGTCAACAAATAACGGGTCCATGTTGGGCATTTGCCGTAGCTGACGCTGTACAAGCATATTTTTACAAATCCGGATTTGAAGAAGGTTACTTATCTCCTGAGATTCTTACGAACTGCCACGACGGATTTGTATTTACTAAAAGCCAGGGTGGAAATTCGTACATTGCAACAGCATGTTTCTCGCGACTAATAGGACCGGCTTATGAGGACGCTGTTCCGTATTCGCCTTTATCAACAGA
>JAKIYQ010000057.1:0-8485 GCA_022708465.1 Bacteroidota bacterium
CGAAGAATGGTCTTCGTGACTTGGGACATGATGAGTATGCTTATCGTTATAAGTATGATCTTGTTCACATCGTTCCATTACTACACAAGGAACACCATGGTGATGGTGATGCTGTACAGCATTTACTGCCAGTAAAATTAATACCGACAAACAAAATACCAATGTTTTTAAAAATCTCTGCATTTATATATAATCACTGCAAAGATAGATATTTATAAGTAGTTTTATTCATAATCTGCATTTTTTCCACTCACACTTTAATTCTTATTATGCAGTAAATAATTTGTACATTTGCCGCAGTTTATCTAAATCAAGATACATAAGCCATTTATAGACCATGAGTCCCAGCCTTATTTTATCCATAATAGTTGTTTACTTTCTAATACTTTTGCTTATTGCGTTTATTGGCAGAAAAGACAATGACAACTATGCGTTCTTTTTAGGGAAGAGGCAATCACCATGGTATATTGTAGCTTTCGGCATGTTGGGAGCTTCAATATCAGGCATCTCTTTTATATCAGTGCCGGGGATGGCTGCATATTCAGGTTTTACATATATGCAAATGGTTGTAGGTTTTTCGATAGGATACGTAGTTATTGCATACTTATTGCTCCCACTCTACTACAAAATAGGCACTACAAGCATTTATGAATACCTTGGGATGAGATTTGGCATACATAGCCACCGTACAGGAACCTGTTTTTTTATACTCTCAAGAGCATTAGGAGGAGCCGCACGTATTTTTGTGGCAGCTGTGATTATACAAACTTTTGTATTTGGTCATTGGAATATTCCATTTTGGCTGACTTCTGTAATTTTAATAAGTTTGATATACTTATATACCTTCACAAATGGTATTAAAACCATTGTATGGACTGATGCACTGCAAACATTTTTTCTTTTATCTGCATTAATAGTCTTATTTATTCAAGCTTTCCCTTTAGTAAGTTTCAAAAATGTTGAGATTCCTCAATTTGTTGTATTTGATATAAATTCGAAAGCCGATTTCTTTAAAATGTTACTTAGTGGTATTTTCATTACAATCACTATGACCGGTTTAGATCAAGATATGATGCAAAAAAATTTGAGCTGCAAGAGCTTACGCGATGCCAAGAAAAACATGCTCAGTTATGGTGCTGCATTTATACCTATTAACCTATTATTTCTTTTTCTGGGATGGATGCTCTGCATTATTTATGCAAACAATGGACAAGTTTTACCGGCTAATACTGACAATATTTTGCCTAATGCAATTTCACTTTCGTATCTCGGACAAGGTGCAACAATATTCTTTATACTAGGAATTGTGTCTGCTACATTTTCGAGTGCAGACTCTACTTTAATATCATTAACGACTTCTGTTTCGGTAGATTTGCTACACTCTGAACAGAAACAGGAAAAGACAGCTAAACGCATCAGACAATATACTCATATCTTTATGTGTTTATTGTTTGTTTTTTTAATGATTATATTTAACTCTATTGATAACCGAAATATAATTGACGTGTTATTTAAAATTGCATCATACACTTATGGCCCGTTACTTGGATTATTCACTTTCGGTATATTCACAAAAAAGAAAATACACGACAAATTTGTTCCAATAATTGCCTGTTTATCTCCTATTATTTGTTTGATTATACAATCTGTCACAAATAATTTCTTTGGATACGAATTATTAATCATAAACGGCTTAATTACTTTTTTAGGTCTAATCATTTCATCTATTATATATGAAAATAAAAACCGCCACCTTTGTTAAAAGTTGTGCTGACATAACACAATGTCCAAAAGAAGAGCTACTTGAATATGCCTTCATTGGTCGTTCAAATGTTGGGAAATCATCATTAATTAATAATTTGACCAATATCAAAGGGCTTGCCATGACAAGTTCTAAACCCGGAAAAACATTATTAATAAATTATTTTCTGATAAACGAAGAATGGAATTTGGTTGATCTTCCGGGATATGGATATGCAAAAGTAAGTAAGGATATTCGCAAAAATATTGAAATCATGATTAAGAATTACATCATGCAACGCGAGCAACTTACTAATCTATTTGTGCTTATAGACAGCCGTTTAGAGCCTCAAAAAATAGACTTGGAGTTTATTTCATGGCTTGGAGAAATTGGAGTTCCATTCTGCATTGTTTTTACAAAAGCAGACAAACTAACTAATAATGGATTAAAGGTAAATATTGAGAATTACAAGACAAAACTTTTAGAAAATTGGGAAACACTTCCACCTCTTTTTATATCTTCAGCCGAAACAGGACTTGGGAAAGATGAGATTTTGGATTATATCAACCATATTAACGCATCAGTGTAAAAAAATATATTTACCTTTGCCAAACTTATAACTCTTAAAAACAGAACTATGCTAAACATGCAGAAAAAAATGAGTAATTGGTTTTATGCCATACTCAGTCTTCCGGCTACCGCAATGGGATTCGCCTTATCGGTGCAAATTTCAGCTTTAAGTTGGATTCTATCAACAAAATACGGTTTAAATATTGAGGATATCGGCTTGGTTTGGGCCGCTGGTCCTATAGCCGGTATAATTGCGCAACCCATAGTCGGTGCTCTTAGTGATAATATGTGGTTTATGGGAGGCAGACGCAGGCCTTGGATTATTATTGGTGGAATTTTGTCAGGTTTAATGATGCTTGCACTTCCTAACTTAGAAGTTGTACAAAAAATATTTGTCGGAGGTGAGGATCCACAAGCAGGTTTGCTTTCTATAGCTGTTATTGTAGCACTTACTTTTGACTTGAGTATAAATGTAAGTTTCAATCCAACTCGTTCTTTAATAGCCGATTGTACCAGCATGGAAAACCGTGCCAAAGGATATACTTGGATGCAAACAATTTCCGGTTCGTTTGGTGTACTCGCGTATTTTATTGGCGGTGTGCTTGGTAACATAGCATTAATTTACATTGGTATTGGCATTGCGCTTCTTGCAACGATAATACCTGCATTCTTAATAGAAGAACCTCGCGAATTACAACAAGTAGTAACTGATGACGCAAAAAAAAGTAAAGCGTCTGCACGCGATTTTATTGAATCTTTATTGCCTCTTATAGGTTTGCTTGTATATGGAATTTATATTATCTGCGAAAAACTTATTGGTTTCAACATAACTTATGGTATTGAAATTTTCGGATCTTTTATAAATATTGTTGAATGTATTTGCCTTGCATTAATTGTTTTAAGTGCTTTCATAGTACTTCCAAATTTATTAGGCAGCAACAAGAATTCAAACGAATTTCAGAAAGTACTGTTTGCTCATTCATTTACTTGGATAGGCGTTCAAACTATGTTTGTATACGCATTTTTCTATTTAAGAGAAAGTATGGGACTTGACGAAAAAATGGCCGGCAGCGTAAACTCTATAGCATTTTTTATTTTGAGTTTGGTAAGTGCTATTTTGCCTATCCTTGTTCTTAACGGGTCTGCTAAACGCTTCGGTATGGTTCGTACGCATACAATATGTATTCTTATTATGGCATTGGGATATTTTGGAATTTACTTATTTGGAACATCTTCTGTAATATCTTATTATGCGCTTATGGCAATTGCCGGTATTGGTTGGGCTTCGGTAGTATCTTTGCCATTTGCTATTATGAGCGAAAAGGTTGATCAAACTAAAATGGGTTTATATATGGGAATTTTCAATTTATCGGTTGTGTTACCACAATTGGTGGCATCATTTAAAATGGGACAAATTATTAATGCCACAGCCGACAAAACTATTATTTTCGCTATATGTGCTGCATGCTTATTTATCTCAGGAATATTTTGGTTTACCGTAAAGGAATCGAAAAAATAATCACAAAACATAAATTATAAAAAACGGGGTTCACATCAAAATGTGAGCCCCGTTTTTGTATCTCCAATATATTTAAAATTATTTTGTTAGCTGTATGCCTACCGGTAATGAATATATCTTAGTATTGAAGTTTAATTCGGTTTCGCTTAGGGATGTGATATAACAATTTTTATCCATTGATTCAATTAGCTGACAATCTAATATCAATTTTGTACCCTCCCGACTCCATGTACCTTGTATCGTATTGTTAGGATCATTACAAAGGATTAATGCTTCGCAATTACCATTAGCATCCAGCCTAACCCAAGAGCCTATATCACAACTTTGATAAAAAGGATAATAGGTGATATACCATTTCCCTATCAAGTTATCGTAATTATAATTCGGCTCTGAACCGCTACAAGCACATAATAGCAATAACAATGGGATTGAAAAGCAATAACTGAATTTCATTATTTCCACAAATTTGACGGATACATGCCTTTATCTATCAGTTCATTAAGTTTTTGTTGAACACTTTCTTTATCAGCTGCATAAGTTACTCCAAACCACTTTGATTCTGTATCTATAACTTTAACCTTGGCTTTAGCTGTATTTATTAAATGATCTACCATTGTAGGAATGTAAAACTCTGCCTTTAAACTCTTCTCATTGACTTTTAAGAATTCTTTAAAGAACTCGATAGAATAGTCAAAATAATCGGGTGTAAAGCCCCACATATTCATTGATACAGGTACGTTAGGCATAATCTCTGTCTGAGTGCCATCTTCGTTTGTGTTTATAATTTTACCATCAACATCTCCGATTTTAGTATGCTCAACAATAGAAGTCAAATAGCCTTGAGCATCTTTTTTACATACTCCACGCGAAACCGTACCGCTCTCAGACAAGGTGTTTTTTACAGGGAATCCGACCATGCAATATTGTCCTTTTTTACCATCCATTTTTACTAGTTCATCACACAAAACCTGGAATGAATTTCTACCATAAAAATCATCTCCGTTGATTACTGCAAATGGTTCTTTAACAATGTCCTTGCCCATTAATACAGCATGATTTGTGCCCCACGGTTTTACTCTTTCAGGATTGACAGTGAAACCCTTAGGTAAATTATTCAAATCTTGAAAAACTATTTCTACCGGGATTTTTGAAGCAAATTTTGCAACTACTATATTTCTAAAATCTTCTTCAAAATCGTGTCGAATAACAAAAACGATCTTTCCGAATCCTACTTTTATAGCATCATAAATAGAATAATCAATAATTGTCTCTCCGCTTGGGCCTAGGCCGTCCATTTGTTTTAGACCTCCATAACGACTACCCATACCGGCAGCCATAACATACAAAGTTGGTTTCATTATTTTGTGTTTATTTTTAAAAAGTTCATTACTTTACCAAAAACATGCTTCTGTGTCAGCAACATTGTAAAATTCTCATCTCTGTTAGGATACAATTGCATGTCAAATTGCACATTAGCATCAACCAAAGCCTCTGTCAATCGTAGTGTGTTATCTAATGGCATAGACTTATCATTCATTGCATGAACTAACAACAATTTTCCTTTAATATTTGCTGCATTATATATTGCAGAGTTTGTCTTGTAAGCTAGCGTTGCTCCTTGTGCCTGCATCAAACGTTCTACTTCTGCTACATTGTATGATGCTAAATCGCTTACGGGAGCAATTGCGATTCCTCCTTTAAATGGAGAATCAGTTTGTGACAATGCTGCCAAAACCACAGCACCCGATAATCCACTGCCTATAATAAACATATTTGCTGCATCTGCCTTCCCTTGTTCAACTAAACAACGAGCAGCAAGGGCATAATCTTGAGCAGGTATCACAAACATGTCACCATAAACTGCCTTTTTAAAACTTTCGCCGTATCCTATTGTACCTCTGGCATTTACAGCAGCAACCGTATAGCCTTCATTTACCAAACGGTATGCAAAATCCATATCCCATTGATTTTTTGCTTCTGTAACCCACATTACCAAAGGATGCCTTAAAGTGTCTTTTCTCAAAATCCAACCCGACATGCCACAAAAATCATACATTTCTTTATGCAATATTTCTGACACTGTATCTTGCTCCAGAACACGCAATTCAGCACCTTTTATATCGCAGATCGAATATTTGTCAGGCGAATTAATCGCACTATGTCTCAATTCGTAAAATTTATAGTCGGCTGAAAAAGATGCGTCATTAGTTCCTGTTGTAACAGACAATGCTGTTTTTTTAGCATTTTGTACCCCTATTGCATATATGCCACGATTGTCAGGTCCATTTTCTGTTGACTGATAAAAGATTCTTTGTGATGCCGCATCATAACCATATACTTTGGTAATATCATAATTAGCTTTTGTCAATGCTTTAATATATGATCCTGCCGACGAATATAAATAGAGATTTGTGTAATCGTCTGTTTCTTCCAAAACTACAAAATTATCATTTTCGGGAAAGAACATTACGAATGATGCCACATCAGGACTTATATATCGATCTTCAACATATTCATATACGCGTTTTGCAACTAATGATGCTGCATCAACCTTAGCCATTCTCAAAACAGTCTGTGCCCTATTCAGATACATTATCGAAAAAGTTTCAGGTTTTGATGTCCAGGCTATACGAGTTATATAATAGGCATCTTTATCAGGCAATGTAATCAGCTTATTCCATTTATATTGCATGCTATACATATACACATTTTGGTTCTTTGTATATAGCAGATACATGCCATCAGGCGACCATTCCATTGTAACATCTATCCCAAAGGCTTTTTCAAACTCAGGACTACGCAAGCCATTATATATAGACTCGCTTCCATCCTCAGTCACAACTACTTCTGTATCGTATTCAAGTCTTTTTACATAGATATTATTTCCTCTCACAAAAGCAATTTTCTTACCATCCGGCGAAAACATAGGCTTTGACTGAGTATCTATTGCAGAAAGTTTGTCAGAACGACGGCTTTCTATCTTATAAACATAATAATTTTCGAATGATGCTCGTAATAATATTCTATTACCATCAGGACTAAAAAGGAATGCTTCCACACTATCTAAAGGATTGATACGCATTTTTGAAAACACTAACAAAGTATCTTCATTTCCGGTTTTATAATCGCCGGTCGAAATAAATGTTTTATCCTCCGACAAACGAGCATATTTACTTCCGCCTATTGGCACAATATTTGGATTTGCAAATAAAGAAGTGCACGCTAAGGCAACTAGAGCACACAATATGGATATTCTTTTCATGTTTCAATATTTTATGCAAAGATAAGATTTCTACTTCATAGATGATTAAATAAAATGCCACTTTGTCAGTAATAATTACTTTGGCACAAATTTTGTCTTATGCTTAGTGTGATTTGAAAATCAAAATTAATAACAAAATAAATTTACAATTATGGGAAAAATTATTGGTATCGACTTAGGAACCACGAATTCATGCGTGGCAGTTATGGAAGGCAATGAGCCTACCATAATCGCAAACAGTGAAGGCAAACGTACAACTCCATCAATCGTTGCATTTATTGATGGCGGCGAGCGTAAAGTTGGTGATCCAGCAAAACGTCAGGCTATCACAAACCCTAAAAAGACTATATTTTCAATCAAACGTTTCATGGGTGAAACTTTTGATCAAACACAAAAAGAAATACAACGTGTACCTTATACAGTTGTAAAAGGCGAAAACAACACTCCACGTGTTGATATTGACGGTCGTTTATACACTCCGCAAGAAATTTCTGCAATGATTCTTCAAAAGATGAAGAAAACAGCAGAAGATTATCTTGGAAGTGAGGTTACAGAGGCTGTCATTACAGTACCTGCATACTTTAGCGATGCACAACGCCAAGCTACTAAAGAAGCCGGCGAAATTGCAGGTTTAAAAGTTAAACGTATTGTAAACGAACCTACTGCAGCTGCTTTAGCTTATGGTTTGGACAAGACTCAAAAAGATTTGAAAATCGCAGTATTTGACCTTGGTGGTGGTACTTTCGATATTTCTATACTTGAGTTGGGTGACGGTGTATTTGAGGTTAAGTCTACAAATGGTAATACTCACCTTGGTGGTGATGATTTTGACCATGTTATTATAGACTGGTTGGCTGACGAATTTAAAAATGATGAAGGCTTAGATCTTCGTAAAGATCCTATGGCTTTGCAACGTTTAAAAGAGGCTGCTGAAAAAGCAAAAATCGAATTGTCAAGTTCAAATTCAACAGAAATCAACTTGCCATATATCATGCCGGTTAATGGTATTCCAAAGCACTTGGTTAAGACATTAAGCCGTGCTAAGTTTGAGCAATTAGCTGATAAATTGATACAAGCTACTATCGAACCATGTAAAAAGGCAATGAGTGATGCTGGTTTTACAAACAGTGATATTAACGAGGTTATTTTGGTTGGTGGTTCATCTCGTATTCCTGCAATTCAAGCAATTGTAGAGAAGATATTTGGTAAAGCTCCAAGTAAAGGTGTTAACCCTGACGAAGTTGTAGCTGTTGGTGCTGCTATTCAAGGTGGTGTTTTAACGGGTGAAGTAAAAGATGTATTGTTGTTGGATGTTACTCCTCTTTCTTTAGGTATTGAAACAATGGGTGGAGTTATGACAAAATTGATTGATGCCAACACTACCATCCCTACT
>JAKIYQ010000112.1:0-1720 GCA_022708465.1 Bacteroidota bacterium
TAATGATGCATTCTCACCCGGTACAGCTGATCCTGTTAACAGTACAGTAGCACAAGAGTCACCAGAAAGTATAGTTGCAGTACCGATATCCACTCCGGCAAGATCACCTTCCCATCTTAATGAAACTCTTACATTTGTATCAACAGGTTGACTAGAATATACATATGCTTGTACATCACCGTTAATATCAGATGAATTTGCAAAACAAGCACTTACAGTAACCCCAATTAATGCTACCGTAGTAGTAGTGGTAGTCGTACTTGTCGTTGTAACACCCGATGTGGTTGTAGTTGTCGTAGTACTTGTTGTCGTCGTCGTTGATGGCGTGGTTGGACAAGTTGATGTTAGGTTTTGAAAGAATGTTCCACTATTTCGAAATGATCCAGATGTATATATCAAATTTAATCCAGATGGGGTTGCAGACGAATTTGGAATTGCATTTGAAAAAACATTTTGTAAAGATGATAAATTATTATCATAAATATCAAATCCCATTGATCCAACCCCAGCTTCATTCGTGTTTATAAGTTCCAACAGTCTGAATCCGGCGGAGAATGTAATAGGATATATATTCCAATATTTAAAATTAAAGTCGTTATTACTAGCCACATTAGATCCAGTTTGTGAAATACAAGTTGCACCATCAAGTCTAATTGTCATGTAGTTATCTGATCCTATTCCAACATAATATGGTCTAGACTCGGTAGCATTTATCGAAGATGATAAATATCCATTCCCAACATATTGTGTTTGTGGCGTTCCTGGTACTGGAATATTCGAATCATTCCACAGTCCAGTCATATTTAATCGTCCATCTGTAGCATTTGATGCTGGATTTGACCACCATCTATTTGTAAATGTACCACCAACTAATGAGGTAGATGCAGAAAATGCCAAAACACTACCAATCGCAGTATTTCCATTTATATCATATCCCCCAATATTATAAACCCTAACCCCGTATGATGTATATACACCGCTAACAGAAACTACAGACTGTCCAGTTATTGCACTACAAGTAGACCCAATTGAATATGTTCCAGCAAGAACATTGCTAATTGCCATTTGCCCATCCCAGTTTTGTCTAATACAGAAAGATTTTCTATCTGATGAAAATGTTACCGTTTGTAAATTTTTATAATAACTAACAACGGTGGCAGTTCCAACAACAGCACCACTAGCAGTAAATGTAACACAACGATATATAGCTTCTTGCCCATAAAATGCGCTCATACCAAAAGGAGCCGTTTGTGTTACCCCGGATGTCGCAACATTACCATTTCTAAAAAAATATGTAAGTGAGAATGTACCCGGACTACTATCTGATTTCAATGGCCCGGCAAGGTTATGTAAGTAACTCATTGTGTATCCAACTTCATCCGATATTATATTTGTACTTAGAGGCCCTGCTATTGGTATAGGCATTTAATATAAACGTTTTTTTTATATATTAAAAGTTGGTTATTATCGTCTCTTTTCCCATGAATGTTTGAAAGTAACTAAAGTTATAATCCTTATACCATTCATCTAATTTTGAGAAATATAAATAACTTAAAGCAAATCTACCCTTTACCCCCTTTAGAAATTCAGATAATTCTACATGCTTATCATTGTTATCAAAATCATGATTTATGTAATATGATTCTTTATTATAATAAGGTGGGTCTATATAAAAAAATGAATCTACAGAATCATATTTAGTAATAATCTCCTTATAATC
>JAKIYQ010000058.1:0-8465 GCA_022708465.1 Bacteroidota bacterium
GAGGATTAACATTTGCTGATTGAAGAGTCCAATCAGAACCATTGCTAATGTTTTTAAACAAAAAGCCGGTAGCTTCATTAGGCAGTTCAAATGTCCACCATGAGTCTGTTCCGTCTTCTGATACAAACTGCATTGGATTTGCAGTATTTTGCTGGCTACCTCCGCCCCAATACCACACACATGGTTCCGTCCATGTTGCTGTTGTGGCTTTAGCTTGAATTGTAACAGCAGATGCATTAAATGCTCCAATGCTGATAATTAGTGCCCATAGGAGACACCAAAGTCTTTGAGTTTTCATTTTTTTCATGTTTTCTAGGGTTTTTAGATAAATTATCCAAGACAGCAAATATACAAAAAAAAATATAAA
Source organism: Bacteroidota bacterium (assembly GCA_022708465.1). Lineage (GTDB taxonomy): Bacteria > Bacteroidota > Bacteroidia > Bacteroidales > Paludibacteraceae > Enterocola. The sequence continues at coordinate 368 of JAKIYQ010000058.1, forward strand.
TCAAAAATTTTGGTGTTTTTATTTTTAATAATAAAAGACGCCGGCATCATGCTATTTTTTTTGTATTTGTATGAATAGCAAGTCATTAAATTATTATATTATGACAGTTACCAGTATGATTTTATTTGCATACTTTTTTGTAGTCATAATATACACTAGCGCTTTTGTGAATTGATGAGAACAATTTCTCCGATAATTGGAATCGTGATATTTACCGAATCATGCAGTAGCTCCTTTTCGTTGTTAAGAGGCTCATACCAAGGATGCGGTGCTAATGAATATTTTGAATGATGTACGGTTATTATTTGTTGCGCATTTAAGTCAGTTGTTTCTTGTTTAAGATACATGGGTAAAGTGTGTACATATTTCCAATTCATATTATACTGACCATTCTCTAAAATCGCCAGATTGATGCAGGGAAATTGCTTGCCTATTTGTGCAAATTGCTTGCCATATCCTCCGTCGCCACCTATAAAAACATTAAACCCCGGCGTTTGTAGCACAAAAGATGCCCATAAAGTTTTATTTGATTTTAAGCCTCGTCCTGAAAAATGCCTTGCAGGTAAACAGTTTATATTGATGTTACTATCTAAATTGGTATGTTCGTTCCAATCCATTTCTATAATTTGTTGCGAATTGAATCCCCAATATTCAAAATGCTCGCCTACGCCTAATGGACATATTACATGTTTTATACGTTCTTTTAATTGCGTTACTGTTTTGTAATCAAGATGATCCCAGTGGTCATGAGTGATGATTAAATAGTCAATATCAGGCATATCATCAGGTTTGTATATATTACTTCCTTTAAATGGAGTATTTACAAATGAAAATGGTGATGCATCAAAAAATACAGGATCTATTAAATATTTCTTGGCATTTATTTGTAATAAATATGAAGAATGTCCAAACCAGATAAAAAAGTCTTCGTCAAAATTTATATTATGTAAATTAGTTTTTATAGCTTCGATTGTTGAATCAGGACGCAAATCCGGATGTTTACAAAATAAAATATCTAATATTGCTCCGAATAAACCACCGGATGAAATTATGAATTGAGTGGGTTGTAGATTTGTGAATTTGCCATTATTGTAATTAGGTGATTTTTCAATTCGTTCTAATCGCTTGCCGCTGGGAAGTTTTCCAAACTTTTTTTGATTTAAAATTATACCGCCAACAATTAATATGCTAGTCAATAGAATAGAGATTATAAGTATTATTATGTAACTTTGTTTCATTGTATATAATATTGAGTGAAATCTATTATTTTTGTTTGCCTTGTTTTTTGACTCCTTGTATAGCTAAGTGAATCTTTTCTTTTCCGAATTTACTGTTTATACTATCGATGGTTTGCATTAATTTGCTTTGCTTGCCATCATAAATAGCTTCAAATATATTTAATTGAACGGCATCATTTACACTGATGTCAGATAAAATGACTCCTGCACGTTTGTATTGAAATTTTGGAAGATAAATTTGATTCAGAGCTGTTATTGCAGCTTTAATAATGTTTGGAGAGTCGTTGCAAGGGGTTGACAACTTTATTACAGCTTTGTTGTTGTATTGTGGTAGATCGTTGCGATGTCTATTGGTGTTTATAATAACCATTACCGATTTGCATACTGTATTTTGAGCTCGTAGTTTTGTGGCGCATGCACTTGCATAGTTGCTAATCTCTTGTTTCAGTATATTAATATCGTCTGTCATATAAGCAAAGGTACGACTTTGCGAGATGCTTTGTTGCCATTTTGGGCGATCTAATTTTATGCAAGGAGTTCCGCGTAATTCTAACCATGTGTGTAAGCCGGTGGTTCCATAATTACGTTTAACAAAAGATTCGTTGCATGATGCAAAATCTAAAGCACTTCCTATTCCATAAAATTTCATACTATCTCTTGTCTTACGTCCAATGCCCCATACATCTTCTATGGGCAAAAGACTTAGTGCGCGTTCTTTCTTGTCGGGAGTGATTATGCAAATTCCATGGTATCCTGCATATTTTTTTGCATAATGAGTAGCCATTTTAGCTAAGGTGTATGTTTGCGCGCATCCACAACTAACAGCTATGCCAGTAGATTCGTTTATGTGGTTTTTGATTTTTTGTACACAGTCTTTTAGTTCTTCTGTATCATCAATAGGCAGGCTTCCAAAAAACTCATCAATAGAATATTGAGTAAAATCCAAAACTATATCTAAATCTTTTACACATTGCATCACTTGTTCTGAAAATTTCTCATACCTATAATGGTCTGCCTGAAAAATCGTGACTGAATATTTAGCCAGAATCTCTTTGGCCTTAAAGATAGGAGTCCCACGTTTTAAGCCAATAGATTTTGCTTCCTTGTTAAGAGCTAAAATGATGCCACCGCCTGATTCGTTATTATTTGCTACAATAGCAGGCCTATTCGCTGATTCGGGATGTAAAACCAGTTCACAACTAACAAAAAAATTATTACAGTCAATATGCAGTATCATAGACTATAAATTCCAATCTTCTTCACAATAATTTGATTCAATAGCAGTCTCAATGTCGTCAGGTAGGACTTTGAAGAAATCCATCTCAGAGATAATTTCCATATCTTCAACGCTCATTGTATATGTGTTTAATGCCTTATGCCCACTTCTGTTAGGCATCATAAAGGCTATTGCTGCAATTTTATTTGCATTTTTTCGTAATATAACTTTGAAAAAAGCAGCCGGAACCGAAACTCTATTGGCTCCAATAGTTTGTGTAGTTTTTGCCATTAGTGGGCCACATATAATATATAATGTATCACCTGTTGATGCCCAATAACGAATTTTTTCTTCCAATTCTTTCCAATCACCTCCATTCAGATTGTTGTTTTGTGGGCAAATATTAGATAAATAAAAACATTCATCCATTGCTTGTTTACTCCATTTCATATCTGCAGCCGGTGCCATATGACCACGGTCATAGCCTGATCGCTTGTAATCTTCGGTAGTTGCAGAATGTCCTATAACATCAGGGTCGGGCATGAAATCTTTAGCTCTAGGGGTTTGTCCGTAGGTCTCTTGAGGAGTTAATTCGTAAGCCACCCAATTCGGAATCAGCCAGTCTTCATTATAACTTACGGTGTATCCTATATGACGAATAATTTGTTCTTTTCTGCCAATAAGCTTTCCCGGAATTTCAAGATTATTTTTCTGAATACGTGGTGCATTAATTTTTGTTTTGATAGGTATCTGTGCTGATAAAGATTCGACATGCAAAAATTTCATGCCAAGTAAAATCGATGCAAGAATAAACATTGACCCTATAAACAATAATATGTTGAACTTTCTATTCATTTATATAACAAGAAGATACACGGACGCTTGTCTAATTGGGGTATATTAGATTTCCATGCTTTAATAGTTCGTGTTTGTATTAATTCTGTAGGAGTTGTTATGTCAACAGCAATGCATAATTTGGTTGATGCTTGGCAATTTTGAACTAATTCTTCTGCCAGCTTTGTGTTTCTATATGGAGTTTCTATAAATATTTGCGTTTGATGCTCATTATATATTCTTGTCTCCATTTTTTTTATTGCCTTAAGGCGTTCAGCGGCATCAATAGGAAGGTATCCCAAGAAAGCGAAACTTTGACCATTAAATCCCGAACCCATTATAGAAAGAAGAATGGATGAAGGTCCTACTAATGGAACTACCTTGTATCCTTTTTCTTGAGCAATTGCAACAACATCTGCGCCCGGGTCTGCAACAGCAGGACAACCTGCTTCAGAAATAATTCCCATATCATTTTCATCAGAAAGAGCTTGTAGATAGCCACTTATATTTTCTTTTGGAGTATGACCATTCAATTCGTAAAAATTCAAGCTGTCAATATCTATGTTTTTATCCACCTTTTTTAAGAATCTTCGGGTAGTTCTAATATCTTCTACAATAAAATGTTTGATACGTCTTATTATATCTGCGTTAGCTGTAGGGAACACGGTGTTTAACTCGCATTCACCAAGCGTATTAGGTATTAAATATAGTATTCCGGACATTGTTTTTTGTTGTTGAATAGACAAAGATAGTGCAAAATACGATATTCACTTTCAACTAAATAAATTATCTTTGCGACTTATGCAAGTACCTCAAGATTTCATACTGCAAATGCAGGATATTCTGAAAGATGAAACACCTGATTTTTTATCGACTTTAGATGAAAAAAGTCCTGTAAGTGTGCGTCTTAATAATAAATTAAAATTAAATCCCGATTACCTTAAAGTTGAACATTGCAAAAATGCTTTTTATTTACCCCAAAGGCCACAATTTACTCTTGATCCTTGGTTACATGCCGGAGTTTATTATGTGCAAGAGGCATCGTCAATGTATCTCGAAAAAATTGTTGAAAAGTATGTCAAATCGGATGTTAATATTCTTGATTTATGTGCTGCACCGGGTGGTAAATCTACTCATTTGTCGTCTTTAATAAGCCCCAATAGTCTGTTGGTTAGCAACGAGATAATGCCTAAAAGAGCATTCGTTTTGGCTGAGAATATGATAAAATGGGGCGATGCCAATACAATTGTATGTAATAATAAACCTAAGGATTTTTCTTTTGCTGATTCGTTTTTTGATGTGATATTGGCAGATGTCCCATGTTCGGGCGAAGGAATGTTTAGAAAAGAACCCAAAGCAATAGAGGATTGGAGTCTGAATAATGTTGCGATGTGCGCTAAACGTCAAAAACAAATTATCAGTGATGTGTGGAATACTCTGAAAGAGAATGGTTTATTGATATATAGTACTTGTACTTTTAATACTCAGGAAGATGAGGATAATGTGAGATGGATTGAATCGGGATTAGGAGCAGAGTGTATGGAGTCGAAGCATTTTTATTTTCATAAGAATAGGGGTGAAGGTTTTTTTATCGCTGCTTTGAGAAAAATATCTAATAATAATAATACCTGTCGTATAAAAGTTCAGAAAACGGAAAAAGCACATGCTTTATTATCTAATCTTACAAATGCTGATGATTTGACAATAATCCGCAGAACTGATAGTGTTGATGCAGTTCCGTATAATAAATTATCGGAGTGTAAATTTTTGTCCGAAAAATTGAACATATTAAAATGCGGTACAAAATTGTGTACGCAGAAAGGGAAAGATGAAATTCCTGATATTCAATTGGCATTATCAAAACATATTGATACATCAAAAGTAAATAAGCTTGATTTAGATTGGTCAACATCAATAAAATACCTAAAAAAAGAGGCATTACGTTTAGATAATGCACCTATCGGATATGTGTTGCTCAGCTTTCGTTCAGTGCCACTTGGCTGGGTTAAGAATATAGGAAATAGATGTAATAATCTGTATCCTAACGAATGGCGAATAAGAATGAATAATATACCTAATGAACAATGCGAATTACCTTTTTAGGAACAGGCACATCTAGTGGTGTTCCACATATCAATTGCGACTGCGAAACCTGTCTTTCGTCTGATCCTAAAGATAAGCGTTTACGTGCATCTGTTATGGTTCAAGAAGGTCATAACAACTTTCTTATAGATTGCGGACCCGACTTTAGACAGCAAATCCTGGCGCATAAATTTCGCAATATTGATGGTGTTATACTAACACACGAACACTTTGATCATGTTGGTGGATTGGATGATTTACGCCCATTTCACGATATACATATTTATGCGGAAAAACGTGTTTGTAACATCGTTAGGTCTAATATGCCATATTGTTTTGATGGTAAAAAATATCCGGGAGTTCCTAAACTTAATTTGGTCGAAATAAACGAGAATCCATTTTGTATTAACGATGTTAAGATTATTCCGATTCGTTTTTACCACGCTGAATTACCTATTTTAGGATATAGAATTGGTAATTTCGCATACCTCACAGATATAAGTAGAATAGAAAAATCGGAAATACAAAAACTAGAGGGTGTTAAAGTTCTTGTAGTTGATGCATTACGTGAAAGACCTCATTTTTCACATTTCTCTTTATCTGAAGCATTGGCTTTTATTGAACTGTTAAAACCATCCAAAGCATATTTGACTCATATTTGTCATCAAATGGGGAAAACCGCAGATGTTCAACCGAAATTGCCTAAAGGTGTGTATTTGGCTTATGATGGCTTAGAAGTAAATGTGGAGTAAAATTAATTGAAAAAGTTTGTGCGTTATAAAAAAGTTTCTTAACTTTGCGGCCTGTAATTTCTAAAAGGTAAGACAAGATGCTTTTAAGCACACCTCAGGAATGTACCTATAAATAATTTTATATCATGTACGCAATTGTAGAGATCGCGGGACAACAATTCAAGGTTGAAAAAGACCAAAAAGTATTTGTTCACCGTTTGAATGAAGAGCGCGGCGCAAAAGTAGAATTTGAAAAAGTTCTTTTGATTGATGCTGACGGAAAAGTAAAGGTTGGTGCTCCTACCGTAGAAGGCGCAAAAGTTTTGGCTGAAGTTGTTTCTCATGTTAAAGGTGATAAAGTCATCGTTTTCAAGAAACGTCGTCGTAAAGGTTACCGTGTAAGAAACGGACACCGTCAATGCTTTACAGAGATTTTAATTAAAGATGTTGTCGCTTAATTTATAGAAAGGAATTAGAAAATGGCACATAAAAAAGGACAGGGTAGTTCACATAATGGTCGTGAGTCAGAAAGCAAACGACTTGGAATTAAGATATTTGGCGGTCAAATTGCTAAAGCAGGCAATATCTTGGTAAGACAACGTGGTACAGTTCATCATCCGGGTGAAAATGTAGGTATCGGTAAAGATCATACATTATTCGCACTTAAAGCCGGTGTTGTTGTATTTAGAAAGAAAAAAGAAGATCGTTCATACGTTTCTATAGAAGAAGTAGCAGAACAAGCATAGTTCTGTTCGTTATAACGATATATCATAATAGAAATGGAGGTACTTATGTATCTCCATTTTTTTGTCATAAAATTACTGTGAGATGTTTGAGCTTATTTATCTGTCTGATAATGCAAAATTCCGTATCTTATTTATTTAAAGTGGTTTCTTTTTTTCATAGAATATATATACCTTTGAGGTCGAATTGTAAAATTTAAATATATGTTGACACTTAAGTACATTACTGATAATACTGATGAGGTAATTGCCCGTTTGGCAAAGAAGCATTTTGATGCCAAAGAATCAATAGGAAAGGTGGTTGAGTTAGATAGCAAACGTAAAAAAACACAAGCACAATTGGATGCATGTTTGTCAGAAATTAACCAATTATCACGTCAAGTAGGTGATTTGTACAAACAAGGTAAAACAGAAGAAGCCAATGCTTTAAAAACTAAAACTGCAGAATTAAAAGAGGCTTCAAAGGATTTTTCTGCATCTATGGATGCAATTGAAACTGAAATTACAGATATTTTGTTGACAGTTCCAAATATACCAAATCCGAATGTCCCGGAAGGCGTAGGTGCTGCGGATAATCTTGTAGAACGCACGGGCGGTGTTATCCCCGAATTGGCAGAAGATGCTCTTCCTCATTGGGATTTGGCAAAGAAATATGATCTTATAGATTTTGAATTAGGCGTTAAGATTTCGGGAGCCGGTTTCCCTGTTTATAAAGGACAGGGTGCAAGACTTCAACGTGCATTGATCAATTTCTTTTTAGATGAGGCTCGTGAAGCAGGATATACAGAAATTATGCCTCCTACGGTTGTAAATGCGGCATCCGGTTACGGAACGGGTCAATTGCCTGATAAAGAAGGTCAAATGTATAATTGCAATTTAGATGATTTGTATTTGATTCCTACGGCAGAAGTACCTGTTACCAATATCTATCGTGATGTTATTCTTACAGAACAATATTTGCCAATCAAGAATTGTGCATACACACAATGTTTTCGTCGTGAGGCCGGTTCTTATGGTAAAGATGTACGTGGATTGAATCGTCTTCACGAATTTTCTAAAGTAGAAATAGTTCGTATTGATACTCCTGAACATTCTTATCAGAGTTTAGAAGAGATGATTGCACATGTTGAGAACTTAGTTAAAAAATTGGAGTTGCCATATCGTATATTACGTCTTTGTGGTGGTGATATGTCATTTACATCTGCAATAACATTCGATTTTGAAGTATTCTCATCTGCGCAAAAACGTTGGTTG
>JAKIYQ010000059.1:0-8421 GCA_022708465.1 Bacteroidota bacterium
GTACAGGAGGAGACGAAGCATCTATATTTGCCGGAGATTTATTTAAAATGTACACCAAATTTTGCGAATCTAAAGGTTGGAAGGTTGAGGTTAGTACATTGAGTGAAGGTACTGCCGGAGGATACAAAGAAATAATCTTCAATGTTTCGGGAGATAAGGTTTACGGAATCATGAAATATGAATCAGGAGTACATCGTGTGCAAAGGGTTCCTGCTACCGAAACTCAAGGTAGAGTACATACATCTGCAGCAACTGTTGCAGTATTGCCTGAAGCTGATGAGTTTGACGTTGAAATAAACGAAGGCGAAATCAAATGGGATACATTTCGTAGTGGAGGTGCAGGAGGTCAAAATGTAAATAAAGTTGAATCAGGTGTCAGACTTCGCTATATTTGGAAAAACTCTATAAGCGGAGTTCCGGAAGAAATCCTTATTGAATGTACTGAAACACGCGACCAACCTAAAAACAAAGAACGTGCATTATCTCGATTGAGAACAATGATATACGATCGTGAGCATCAGAAATATGTTGACGATATAGCTGCAAGACGAAAAACACTTGTATCTACAGGCGATAGATCTGCAAAAATCAGAACATACAATTATCCGCAAGGACGTATTACAGACCACCGCATAAATTATACCATTTACAATTTATCCGCATTTATGAATGGAGACATTCAAGATGTAATAGATAAATTAATGGTTGTAGAAAATACAGAACGCTTAAAAGACAGCGAATTATAAAATAACAATATATGACAAGGGAACAACTTTTTGAAAATATACGAAACAAAAAATCATTTTTATGTGTAGGATTAGATTCTGATATTGCAAAAATTCCGGAACACCTATTCGAAAATGAAGATGCTCTTTTTGAATTTAACAAAGCAATTATCGATGCAACAGCACCCTATTGTGTAGCTTATAAACCTAATCTTGCATTTTACGAAAGCCTAGGTCTTGAAGGATGGGATGTATTAGATCGCACGGTTGAATATATCAAAAGCAATTATCCTGATCAATTTATTATTGCAGACGCAAAACGCGGTGATATTGGCAATACATCAACAATGTATGCAAAGACATTTTTCGGTAATATGGATTTTGATAGTGTTACAGTTGTACCTTACATGGGAGAAGACAGCGTTAAGCCATTTTTAGAATATGAGGGTAAATGGGTAACTGTTTTAGCTTTAACATCAAATAAAGGCGCTTTCGATTTTCAATTTTCAGAAGATGCAGAAGGCGTAAAATTATTTGAAAAGGTTTTGAAAGTATCTTCTAAATGGGGAAGTGCAGATAATATGATGTATGTTGTTGGTGCTACAAAAGCAGAAATGCTAAGCGATATACGTAACATAATTCCAGAACACTTTTTATTGGTACCTGGCGTAGGCGCTCAAGGAGGTAGTTTGCAAGAAGTTGCAAAGAATGGTTTAAATAATCAATGCGGATTATTGGTAAATTCTTCACGCGCAATTATATACGCCGACAATACGGAGAATTTTGCTACTTCAGCGGCTATAGCAGCACAAGCTGTTCAAGCTGAGATGGAATCAATTTTAAAACAAAATAATTTGATTTAATCAATCAAGTGCCTAATAACAAACGAAAAATAATAAATGATCCTGTCTTCGGTTTTATCACGATTCCGAGCGATTTGATTTATGACTTACTACAACATTCTTATTTACTTAGACTTACACGTATTAAGCAACTCGGTTTAACTTCGTATGTTTATCCTGGAACACAGCACACCAGATTTCAACACTCACTCGGAGCATTATATTTAATGACAGAAGCAGTTTCGACACTTCGTTCAAAAGGAGTAGAAATTACTGATGATGAAGCTGATGCAGTTTATGCAGCCATTTTATTACACGATGTTGGACACGGACCATTTTCTCACACATTAGAAAATTGTTTTTTTCCTAATATTTCTCACGAAGAGCTAACTATCAAAATATGCGAATTGCTTAATGAAGAAATGGACGGAGCACTAAACTCTACATTAGATGTTCTTCAAGACAATCACAAAAAAAAGTTTCTTCGCGAAATGGTATCAGGTCAATTAGATATGGACCGATTGGATTTTATACGCAGAGACAGTTTTTTTTCGGGAGTAAGCGAGGGAAATATAGGTTCCGCACGCATTATCAAAATGCTCAACATTAAAGATAACAAATTAGTTGTTGAAGCTAAGGGCATATATTCAATAGAAAATTTCTTAATGAGCCGTAGATTAATGTATTGGCAAGTATATTTTCACAAAACAGCTTATGCTGCAGAAAAAATGATTATAAATACTATTAGACGTGCTAAATACATACAGAAATCAGGAACTAAATTATTTGCACCACCGGCATTACAATACTTTCTAGACAATCAAAACCCGGAATTAAACCGCAGTTCTTTAACAAATTTCTTGTCACTTGATGACTCTGATATTTGGACATCAATGAAGGTTTGGATATCTCAACCTGATAAAGTTCTGTCAACTCTTTGTGATGGAATAGTAAATAGAAAACTATTCAAAATGGATATCGGCAACAAAAAAATTGACGATAGCAAAATTCATATGATTAAATCAGAAATCGCAAATCGCTTAAATATAAGTTTAGAAGATGCCGAATATCTTACCAGCTCCGCATCTGTTTCTCAACATATATATAAAGGCGACGAAACGAATATTGGTATTTTATACAATAACGGCAATGTAAAAACCATACAGGAAGCCTCTGATATGTTCGATATAAATGTGTTATCCAGGAAAATTACAAAATACTATTTTTGCTACTACCGCTACTGATTTATCGAAAAAAAAATAGTACCTTTGCCGAAATTATGTATAAAAAAAACATGGAGTTTTCAGCGCAACAATTGGCAAGTCTTTTAAACGGAACTATAGAAGGAGATGCATCTGTAAAAGTTAGCAATTTTTCAAAAATAGAAGAAGGTAAACCTAGTACACTAACCTTCTTATCAAATCCAAAATACGAACAATACATTTACACCACAAAAGCTGATATAGTTTTAGTCAATAATGATTTCAAACCAAAACAAGCTATATCTGCAACACTTATTCGAGTTAATGACCCATATATGGCATTAGCTACACTTTTAAAACTTTCAGAAAGCCACAAACAAAATCCTATAGGAATTGACCCCCTTGCGTTTGTCTCAAAGACAGCAAAAATTGGAAAAAACGTTTCTATTGGAGCTTTTGCATATATCGGAGACAATGTTACAATTGGCGACGATACATGTATATATCCAAACAGTTACTTAGGTCCGGATGTTTCTGTTGGCAGCAACACTATTATTTATCCGAACGTAAGCATTTATAAAGAATGTGTTATTGGTAACAACTGTATTTTACACTCATCATGCGTTATTGGTGCAGATGGTTTTGGCTTTGCACGCGACGAGAGTGGCAAATACGTAAAGATGCCGCAAAATGGCAATGTAATTTTAGAAGATGATATTGAAGTTGGAGCTTCTACTACAATTGATAGAGGTAGCATGGGGTCAACAATAATATCTAGAGGAGTGAAATTAGACAACCAAATACAAATTGCCCATAATGTTGAGATAGGAGAGAACACAGTTATGGCAGCATGCACCGGAATTTCCGGTTCAACTAAGATTGGTAAAGATTGTGTCTTCGCCGGAAAAATCGGATCTGTTGGTCATATAAGTATCGCAGATAATGTAATTATAGCGGGAGGCTCAAATTTAACAAAGAATATAACAGAAAAAGGAACTATACACCAAGGATCTCCTGCTATCCCAATAGGAAAAGCTAAAAGATGCTATGCTGTTTATAATAATTTACCTGAATTACAAAAGACTGTTTACGAATTACAGAAAGAGATCAAAGAACTTAAAGATTTGATTAATAATAAGTAAACTAATCATCTGCATACTAATAACAAAAAATGTCGAAACAACGTACTATTAAACAAGATTTCACCTTGCAAGGCAAGGGTCTTCATACAGGACTTGAGATAATAGCCACTTTCAAACCGGCTGAAGTTGATAACGGTATACGCTTTGTGCGCATAGATCTGGAGGGGAAACCTGAAATCCCTGCTTTAGCTGAAAATGTTACAGCATCAGAAAGAGGTACTGTTATTTCAAAAAACAATGCATCAGTAAGTACGATAGAACATGCAATGGCAACACTTTTTGCACATGGCATCGATAATTGTACAATTGAAGTAAATGCACCGGAACTTCCTATACTTGATGGAAGTGCTGCCATGTATAATCAAGCACTTATTCAAGCCGGAATTCAAGAGCAAGATGAAGATAAAAATTATTTTTACGTTAAAGAGAAGATTGAATATAATTACGAAAATGGTTCTTCTATTGTTTTACTTCCTGACGATAAATTTAGCATACACACATTAATTGATTTTAATTCTCCGGTATTATCAAATCAATATGCTTCACTAGATTCATTAGAAAATTTTGATCAAGAAATATCCGTTGCTCGTACTTTTGTATTTGTACGCGAAATAGAACCATTGCTTAAGCAAAACCTTATTAAAGGAGGCGATTTAGACAATGCTATTGTAATATATGATCAATTAATGTCAAATGAAGACATTAATCATTTGACCGATTTAATGAATTTACCTCGTATACAAGTTGACAAACTTGGATATCTAAATAAAAAACCATTAGTATTCAATAACGAGCCGGCACGTCATAAGCTAATGGATGTGATGGGCGATTTAGCTTTAATAGGTCGTCCTATATGCGGAAAAGTAATCGCTACCAAACCGGGTCATGCTGTTAACACAAAAGTTGCAAAAGCAATTCAACACAGTTTCCGCAAACAAGAAATACAAGCTCCTGTTTACAATCCGAATGCAGAACCTATTATGGACATCAATCGTGTAAAACAATTACTGCCTCATCGTTGGCCGTTTTTGATGGTTGATAAAATAATAGAGCTAAAGGAGAAAAGTATTGTTGGTGTCAAAAATGTAACAGGAAACGAAACCTTTTTCGTTGGTCATTTCCCTGAAGAACCGGTTATGCCCGGAGTTCTTTTAGTAGAAGCTATGGCACAAGTTGGAGGTATTTTAGTATTAGATTCTGTTGACGAACCCAAAAAATATTCTACCTACTTTTTAAAAATAGATAATGTTAAGTTTCGCAAAAAGGTATCGCCGGGAGATACTATTATATTTAGACTAAGTCTATTAAGTGAACTTCGCAGAGGTTGTGCATATATGCAAGGATATGCATTTGTTGGAGAAACTATGGTAGCCGAAGCCCAATTTATGGCTCAAATAATAAAAAATAAATAAATAGCTATGGAGCTAAACGCTTTCATTCATCCTAATGCCCAAATAGGCAAAAATGTTATAATTGATCCTTTTGCATTTATTGATGAAAATGTTGTTATAGGAGACAACACCCATATTTTTTCACATGCAACAATATTTTCAGGTGCACGCATAGGTAAAAATTGTCGAGTATTTCCGGGCGCAGTTGTTGGAGCAATTCCACAAGATTTAAAATTCAATGGTGAAGAAACTACAGCAGAAATCGGTGATAATACAACTATTCGTGAATGTGCTACCGTAAACCGTGGAACTGCATCAAAGGGTAAAACAGTTGTAGGTAATAATTGCCTTATAATGGCATATTCGCACGTAGCTCATGATTGTTTTCTTGGTAACAACATTATTATAGGTAATGCAACACAATTAGCAGGAGAAGTAGTGATTGATGATTGGGCTATTTTAAGCGGAGGATGCTTAATTCACCAATTCTGCCATATAGGTCAGCATGTCATTATCCAAGGTGGCTCACGCTGTGGTAAAGACGTTCCTCCTTACGTAACGGCAGGACGTGATCCTCTAACTTTCGCAGGTATTAATCTGATTGGTCTTAGACGCAGAAATTTCTCACCTGATCAAATTCAAAATGTTCAAGAGTGTTATCGCACAATTTATCAATCAGGTTTAAATAATTCGCAAGCTGTAGAAAAGTTAGAAGCAGACTTAGCTCCATCTATAGAAAGAGACACTGTATTAAATTTCTTAAAGACATCACAACGCGGAATTATACGCGGATACAACGACTAAGCAGATACTAATAATGGAAGATGAAGTAAAAAAACCGCTGAATTTCATTGAAGAAATTGTAGAGTCCAATATAAGAGATGGTATTAATGACGGGCGAATACAAACAAGATTTCCGCCTGAACCAAACGGCTACCTACATATTGGTCATGCAAAAGCAATTTGCATGGACTTTGGTATAGCTCAAAAATACAATGGAGTTTGCAATCTGCGATTTGATGATACTAACCCTACAAAAGAAGATGTTGAATATGTTGATTCTATTCAAGAGGATATTAAATGGTTAGGATTTCAATGGGCAGACGTATACTACGCTTCTGATTACTTTCAAAAATTATGGGATCTGGCTGAGAACTTAATAAAACAAGGTAAGGCATACATAGACGAACAATCTTCTGAAGAAATTGCAAAGCAAAAAGGAACTCCGACAGAAGCCGGCAAAGAAAGTCCTTTTAGAAACAGACCTATTGAAGAGAATATTGCTTTATTCCATAAAATGAATAGCGGAGAAATTGCTGAAGGCAGCATGGTATTACGTGCCAAAATAGATATGGCATCGTCAAATATGCACTTTCGTGATCCTATTATGTACCGCATTATTACAAGTCATCCGCACCATCGTACCGGTACTAAATGGAAAGCATATCCGATGTACGATTACGCACATGGACAATCAGATTATTTTGAAGGCGTTACACACTCTATCTGCACATTAGAATTTGTTGTACACAGACCATTATACGATTGGTTTATTGATCAATTTGCCAACTCAGCATACAGACCTCGTCAATATGAATTTAATCGTTTAAATATTACATATACTGTAATGAGTAAACGAAAAATGCTACAATTGGTACAGGAGGGACTTGTTGCAGGTTGGGATGATCCTCGTATGCCGACCATCTGTGGCTTAAGACGACGCGGATATACTCCCGAAGCTATTAAAAACTTTATCACAAAGATAGGATATACAAAATACGAAGGTACAATTGATATATCTATGTTAGAAGCAGCTGCACGCGAAGACTTAAAGCCAAGAGCCACTCGTGTTTGCGCCATCTTTGATCCTATTAAACTTATAATTACAAATTATTCTGAAGGGAAATCTGAGCCACTAACAACAGAGAATAATCCTGATGACGAAAATGCGGGTACACGTGAAATCACTTTTTCTCGTGAATTATATATTGAAAGAGGTGATTTTATGGAAGATGCTCCTAAAGATTTTTATCGTTTAACTCCCAATGGTCGTGAAGTAAGATTAAAAAGTGCATACATTATACAATGTACTGAATGTATCAAAAATGAAGCAGGAGAAATTATCGAAATCCATTGTACATACGACCCTACAAGTAAAAGTGGAACCGAAGGCGGTAACAGAAAAGTTAAGAGTACAATCAATTGGGTTGAGATAGATTCTTGCATATCAGCAGAAATTCGTTTATACGATAGATTGTTTTCTATTGAAGACCCATCGGGTTCTGATGAAGATTTTAGGAATCTATTAAATAAAGACTCTTTACGTGTAATAAAAAATTGTAAAGTTGAGCCTTATTTAAAAAGAGCCAAAGTATTGGATCACTTCCAATTTCTAAAACAAGGATACTTTACTGTTGACAAAGATTCAAAACCAGAATCATTAATATTTAATCGCACCGTATCGCTTAAAGATAATTGGGCTAAAAAAGAATAATTAAATATAGCATAAAATAAAAATGGCATACTTTTTAAGTATGCCATTTTTTATATCTAAAGAATCTAAAATTATTTTATGATTCCTAATAATTTAGCATTCTTGGTGATTTTCTCTACTGCCTCATCAATTTGATCAAATGTATGAGTAGCCATCAATGAAATTCTAATCAATGTATCTTCAGAAGGTACTGCAGGAGAAACAACCGGGTTAACAAAAACACCATCTTGCATTAACATACTTGTTAAACGGAATGTTTTTTCATTATCACGAACATACAATGGAATGATTGGTGTAGTTGTATTACTCATTTCAAATCCGGCGGCTCTCAATGAGCTTATCATTCTGTTGGTATTTGCCCACAATTGTTTTGGACGCCATGTTTCTTCTTTCATAACATCTAAAGCTGCTAACACAGCACCTGTAGCTGCAGGAGTAATACTTGCACTAAATATAAATGTACGAGAATGATGCCTTAAATAATTAATAACATCTTTATTTGAAGCAATAAATCCGCCTATTGTTGCCAAAGATTTACTGAATGTTCCCATTATTAGTTCTACATCTTTCGACATGCCGAAATGTTCGCAAACACCGGCTCCATTTTCACCGAAAAAGCCTAATG
>JAKIYQ010000113.1:0-1663 GCA_022708465.1 Bacteroidota bacterium
TAATATATAAATTAAATAGTGTAGTGGAATTGATATGAGAATACTATCTCGAAAAATATTAATTAGTGTAATATCGTTAACCTTCGCGTTATTTGCTCTTGGAACCGCAACCTTTGCATGGTTTACTTTATCAGATACTGTAACTGTATCACAATTCAGTGCTACAGTAACTTCATCTGATGGTATTGAAGTATCATTAGGTTCATCGAATCTTGACTTTTATACTAATATTCCATTAAGTGTTGTTACTTCATTTTTAAATGGTGCTGGATTTGGATCTGATTTTAGAATGAACCACATCACTTCGCAAAATGGATTAACATTCGTAGATATGAAAGGAAATGCAAAAACAGACTTTCCATATAAAGAAGGATATATTCAATTTCAACTTCGTTTTCGTTCGTTAACTCCAGGAGTTAAAATATATTTAGCAAATGGTAGCGGTTTATCAAGCGATGCAAAAAACTGGGCTTCGGATGCAGACTTTATAAACAGTAAAGGCACCAATATTGCAACTGGCGAAGCAAGAGATTACTATATTGCAAATGCTGCTAGATTTTCTTTTAGCACAGTAGAAGGTGGAACGGAAAAAGTAAAAATAGTTTATGAACTTCCTGAAAATGCCTATGGAGCAACAACTAATGCTCAATATGGTAACAAAGTATTAAACCAGGCTACACAATTGGAAGGTGCTGTGCATTATTTTAATCAAAAGAATGGTTTGATTTCTTATCCGGAAGAAGGACAAATGTATAATGGATTAGTTTATACTGGAAAGACATTACCAGCTTCGACCACTACTTTTGTTGGTCAAAGTCCAATTGTGACATTAGGGACAACACCAGATGAGGGCTATTATTATGGTGTAGTCACATTAAGAGTATGGATTGAAGGTTGGGACCCAGATTGTTTTGATGCATTATATGGATCGAATTTGAAAATTGATTTGAAGTTTACAACTGTTCAACCATAGATAAAATAAAACAAGGGGGACAAAATGAATAGTATAACAAGAAAATTAATAACAGGGTTATTATCATTAGCTTTTTCATTTGTCGCCTTAGGAACAGTAACTTTTGCATGGTTTACATTGACGAATATTACAACTCTTGCTCCCTTCGAATTAGATGTTTCAACTGTTGAAGGTATTGAAGTTGCATTAGGTGATGAAACTTATTCTGATGAATGGTTTAGCGATGTTCCTAATCATATTTTTTTATCTTATCTTGAAAGTTTAGGATATGATAATTCATTTGGATTAGGACATATTACATCACCCGATGGTGTAAATTTTATTGATTTTAAAAGCATTGGTGTTGATGATCGAATAAAGGGCGGTTACCTTGAGTTTCAACTTCGGTTCCGTTCACTAGTTGGTGGTCAAAATATTTATATCACTAATAATACTGGTATATTAAGCAATCCAATTGCTTGGAAAGCTGATGCAACCTTCCATAATAGCAAAGGTACACTTATTACTGCTGGTGAAGTTGTAAATTATAATGTTGCTAATGCAGTGAGAATGTCGTTTGCAAGTGGTGATAATGTTATAGTTTATGAATTACCTGATAGTGAAGATAACACAGCTCAAGGATCAAGTCCTCAAATTCAAGGAGCAGTTGAATATTATAATACTAAACACAGCTTGAATCCAATAAGTATA
>JAKIYQ010000060.1:0-8148 GCA_022708465.1 Bacteroidota bacterium
GAATACATTCAGAAAATCATGAATTCATTAACAGACAATTTCAACAAACGCTATCCACAAGGCTATAAACAGGAACACGTTAAATATGCAGAGCGCGATAATGCAGAACTGGCAATGATCAGCTACACTTCGGGAACTACAGGTTTTAGTAAAGGTGTAATGATTAGCGGGAATGCACTTGCAGGCAATATCACATTCGGAATAAGAACACAACTACTACAAAGAGGAGATAAAGTACTTGCATTTTTACCTCTGGCACATGCATATGGTATGGCATTCGACTTTTTAACAGCTACATGCGTAGGTTCACACACTTATCTACTAAACAAAATTCCGAGTCCTAAAGTATTGATGAAGGCTTTTGAAGAAATAAAACCTAAAGTTATATTTACTGTTCCGCTTATAATGGAAAAAATATATAGGAAACAGCTTCAACCTGCATTGAACAAAATGAGTATGAGACTCGCATTAAGTATTCCATTGTTAGATGACAAGATATATCAACAAATTAACAAGAAACTTAATGAAGCATTTGGAAATGAATTCAGAGAAGTTGTTATTGGAGGTGCACCTCTAAATAAAGAAGTTGAGGATTTTTTAAGAAAAATCGGCTTTAAATTTACTGTCGGCTACGGTATGACAGAATGTGCTCCTCTTATATGCTATTCACCACACGACAAATTTGTTCCATACTCGGCCGGCAAAATTCTTGATACAATGGAGATTATGATTGACTCTAAGGATCCATACAATATAGTCGGCGAAATATGCGTTAGAGGCGAAAACGTGATGAGCGGATACTATAAGAATGTAGAAGCCACAAAAAACATATTCAAAGAAGACGGATGGATGAGAACAGGAGATATGGGTACCATTGACAAAGAAGGCAATCTATTTATAAAAGGAAGATGCAAAAGCATGATATTAGGTGCAAGCGGGCAAAATATATATCCGGAAGAAATTGAAGAAAAATTAAACAACCTTCCATTTGTTATGGAGAGCCTTGTAATTGACAAAGACGGAAAACTATTCGGCTTAGTATATCCTGATTATGAAGCAGTTGATGCATCTAATATCTCACATTCCGACTTAGATATTATTATGGAAGAAAATCGCAAGCAACTTAATAGTATGGTGGCAAATTACGAGAATATTTCTAAGATAATTTTATATCCGAATGAGTTCGACAAGACACCAAAACGCAGTATCAAACGTTATCTTTATACAAATTTGAATATTTAACATCAAAACAATGCTACAAAACATCGTTTTAACATTAAATAACAAATAAATTTAGTATTAGAGTAATAACTACACTGAAATAATGAATACCTTTGTTGCGAAATAAGAAAACAATCATTGTTTAATTTTTAAAATTACAAAAATGAAAAAATTAGTGTTGTTCGCTGCTGCCATCGTTGCTGTTGCATTTGCATCTTGTAACAAAGAGGCTGCTCAAGAAGAAGCTGAAGAAGCTGTTGTAGAAGAAGTTGTTGCACCTGTAGAAGAAGTTATTGTTGATTCTGCTGCTGCTGTAGTTGCTGATTCTGCTGCTGTTGTTGCTGAATAATTTTTAGCAAAAAGAAGCACAAAATCCGCGAGGCAAAGCCTCACGGATTTTTTTTTAATTTTACGTTAACAACATGAATCCGTAAAAATTTCTTTTCTTTCACATTTAAATATCATAAATACAATGATACAGCGCATACAAACCGTATATTTATTCATAGCATTTGTACTCGGAACGTTGATGTGTTTTTTTCCTGTTGCCCATGTAGCCGAACATACAGTTGGATTTGGTAGTTTTATGCCATACTCAGTATTATGTATACTTATTCCACTAATTTCGCTGATAACAATTTTTATATATAAGAAGCGCATACTACAAATACGCTTTACAAGTTTCAATATCATATTAATGGTATTCCAACTATTGCTAATCGTTTTATGTATTTACTTATTGTACAAAAACAATAATGCAGATGCATCAATTAAAATTTCTTGGCCAATTGTTATTCTTCCAATTAACATTATACTTAGCTACCTTGCTATAAGAGAAATAGGCAAAGACGAAGCTCTTGTACACTCAATGGAAAGACTGCGTTAAAAAGCGACTTAAACTAACATAGTTTTAGGTAAACACCATCTTTTTTTATTACTTGCTTTTTTGTATCTTTGCACGTTTTATATAAAAAGTGTAGTATGAATAAGCATTTTGCCGAATATCAAGGTATTAAACTGTCTGAAATCAACAAAGAGATTTTGGAGCAGTGGGACAAGAACAATATCTTTCAAAAAAGTATCGACACACGCAAGGGTCATCCTTCATTTGTGTTCTATGAAGGACCGCCATCAGCTAATGGTATGCCTGGCATTCATCACGTAATGGCACGTACCATTAAAGACTTGTTTTTAAGATACAAGACCATGAAGGGTTTCATGGTAGAACGTAAAGCAGGATGGGATACACACGGACTTCCTGTTGAACTAGGCGTTGAAAAATCTCTTGGAATTACAAAAGAAGATATAGGCAAAACGATTTCTGTAGAAGAATATAATTCAATATGTCGCAAAGACGTAATGAAATATACCAAAGAATGGGAAAGTTTAACTCATAAAATGGGATATTGGGTTGACACAAATAATCCATATATCACTTACGAAAATAGCTACATAGAGAGTATTTGGTGGTTATTACAACAATTATATAAGCAAGGGCTTCTATACAAAGGATACACTATTCAGCCATACTCTCCTGCAGCCGGTAGCGGATTAAGTTCACACGAACTTAATCAACCCGGGTGCTACAAAGACGTAAAAGATACTACTGTTACCGCACAATTTAAAGTTAAAGGCGAAAAGAATCTTTATTTCTTAGCATGGACAACAACACCATGGACATTAACTTCAAATACGGCACTTTGCGTAGGTCCAAACATAGATTATGTGAGATACGCCACACAAAACCCTTATACAAAAGAAGATGTAGAGCTTATACTTGCAGCAGACTTATTTGACAGTTATTTTAAGGGTCAAGAAAAACCTTCAGAGACATTTAAAGGTTCAACTTTAGTTGGTATGGAATATGAACAACTCATTCCATTTTTTAAAGCTGACGAAGGTGCATTTAGAGTTATTGCCGGAGACTATGTGACCACAGAAGATGGTACAGGTATTGTACATATTGCGCCAACATTCGGTTCTGATGATGCAAGAGTTGCAAAAATGGCAGGCATTCCGGCTATGCTTCTTATCGACAAATTAGGTAATCAACGTCCATTAGTAGACTTACAGGGCAGGTTTTATAGAATAGAAGACATCGATTTAACATATTTAAAAGATCGTGTTAATATTGAAGATTACAAACAATTTGCAGGACGTTATGTAAAAAATGCATACGACTCCTCTTTAACAGATAAAGACGAAACATTGGACATTTCAATCTGCATGATGTTAAAGCAACAAGGATTGGCATTTAAGATTGAAAAACATGTCCACAACTACCCTCATTGCTGGCGAACAGATATGCCTGTATTGTATTATCCACTAGATAGCTGGTTTATCAAATCAACTGCACGCAAAGACGAAATGTTTAAATTGAACGAGACTATAAAATGGAAGCCTCAATCAACAGGATCAGGACGTTTCGGCAAATGGTTGGAAAATTTACAAGACTGGAACTTATCACGCAGCCGTTATTGGGGAACTCCACTCCCCATATGGAGAACAGAAGACGGTAAAGAAGAAATTTGCATAGGAAGTATAGCTGAACTAATTTCAGAAATAGAAAAATCAGTTAAGGCTGGTTTTATGACTGAAAATCCTTATAAAAATTTCAAAGTTGGCGATTTCTCAAAAGAAAATTACGACTGCAAAAACATAGACCTACATCGTCCTTACGTAGATAACATCATTCTTGTATCAGCATCAGGTAAAGCTATGAAAAGAGAACTTGATTTAATTGACGTATGGTTTGATTCGGGTTCAATGCCTTATGCACAATTGCACTACCCATTTGAAAACAAAGATTTGATAGACAACGGAACCAGATTCCCGGCAGATTTTATCAATGAAGGTGTAGATCAAACTCGTGGATGGTTCTTTACCTTACATGCAATATCTACAATGGTAAAACATTCTGTTGCATTCAAAAATGTAATTTCCAGTGGTTTAGTACTTGACAAAAATGGCAACAAAATGTCAAAAAGACTTGGAAATGCCGTTGATCCATTTTTTACTATTGATAAATATGGTTCAGATCCTCTACGTTGGTATATGATGACCAATGCATCACCATGGGATAATCTTAAATTTGATACTGATGGCGTTGAAGAAGTCTCCAGGAAATTCTTTGGAACCCTATACAATACCTATTCGTTCTTTGCTTTATATGCAAATGTTGACAATTTTACCTATAGCGAAAAAGATGTTCCTGTATCTGAAAGACCTGAAATAGATCGTTGGATAATTTCCTTACTTAATAGCTTAATTAAAGAAGTAGACGAAAGTTTGGCCGATTATGAACCTACTCGCGCCGGACGCGCAATATCTGATTTTGTTACAGAAAACCTAAGTAACTGGTATGTCAGATTAAACAGAAAACGCTATTGGGCAGGTTCTATGGATAAGGATAAACTATCCGCATATCAAACTTTATACACCTGTATAGAAACCGTTGCTCGTTTAATGGCTCCTATTGCGCCATTCTATGCAGACAGAATATTCCTTGACTTAAATGCCGCAACTCATAAGAACACTAAAGAATCAGTTCACTTAGCAGACTTCCCAACATACGATGCTTCTTTAATAGATAGTAAATTGGAGAGTCAGATGGACGTTGCACAACGCATAACATCCTTGGTATTAGCACTACGTAAGAAAGCAAATATCAAGGTACGTCAGCCACTGAGTCATATAATGATTCCTTCAACTAATGCCGAATTAGAAACAAACCTAAAAGCTGTTGAAAATCTAATAAAAGCAGAGGTAAATGTAAAAGAAATCAAGTTGGTTGATAATTCTGCAGGTATCTTGGTAAAACGCATTAAGCCTGATTTTAAAAAGTTAGGACCTAAGTGTGGTAAAGACATGAAGCAAGTAGCACAACTATTGCAAAATATGTCTCAAACAGATATTACCAAATTTGAGGATGAAGGTCAGTTTGAATATACTATCAATGATGCACTAATCTGTATACTTACAGATGACGTGGAAATTATATCAGAAGACATACCCGGATGGTTAGTCGCAAATGAGGGCAAATTAACTATTGCACTTGATATTACACTTACTGATGATTTAATAAGTGAAGGTATTGCTCGTGAAGCAATTAACAGAATACAAAACTTGCGTAAAAGTACCGGATTAGAGATCACAGATAAGATAAAAATCAAAATCCAATCTGATAAAAATTTTGATTCGGCAATCGAAAAACACAAATCTTATATTGCATCACAAGTATTGGCTACTTCTATTGAAATTGTTTCTGAGTTGCCCAATGGTCAGGCAATAGAGATGGATGACAATAAAATCATATTGGATATAAAAAAGGCAATGTAATTTTAGGTTTTTTAAAATAATAGCTTTATATTCGCAAAAATAATAACTAAAAACTAATATTATGGCAGAAAAAACAAGATATTCAGACGCTGAACTAGAAGAATTCCGCGTTATCATTAATGACAAGCTTCAACAAGCCTACGTTGATTATGAACAATTGCGCAATGCTCTAAATAATTTGGATGGCAATGACACTTCTGATACATCACCCACATTCAAGGTATTGGAAGAAGGTGCTACGACCATGACAAAAGAAGAAGCAGGAAGACTTGCTCAAAGACAAATGAAATTTATACAACATTTGCAAGCTGCTTTGGTACGCATTGAAAACAAAACATACGGAATATGCCGTGAAACCGGAAAATTAATTCCTAAAGAAAGGCTTCGTGCTGTTCCTCATGCTACTTTAAGTATTGAAGCTAAAACAGAAAAGAAATAAATGAGCAATCAGACAAAAAAGGCACTTTTTAGTGCCTTTATTATATTTATTGTTTTACTCATAGACCAAGTTTCTAAATATCTGGTTAAAGCAAATTTATATTTAGGAGAAGAGTTATATATTTTCTCATGGTTTCGCATACACTTCTTAGAGAACGAAGGAATGGCTTTTGGTATGTCCTTTTTTGATAAGAAATACTTGACTTTATTTAGAATAGTAGCTTCCGGATTATTATTATGGTATTTAATTCACTGTATCAAGAAAAATGAAAGTTTATTATTATTATCTTGTTTAGCTTTAATTTTTGCAGGAGCTTTTGGTAATATAATTGACTGCATTTTTTATGGACAAATTTATGGCTATGCCCCTATTTTCTACGGCAAAGTAGTTGATATGCTGTACTTTCCATTAATTGAAGGCAGATTTTGGTCATGGATACCATACTTCGGAGGCGAAAGTTTTATTTTCTTTTCACCTGTTTTTAATATTGCGGACTCGGCCATCTGTATAGGAGTTGCATTACTACTAATATTCGAACGTAGAATTTTCAAATGAAATCATGCATAAGTATTATAATAGTTATGCTTGCACTTGGATTAAGTTCTTGCAAACAAGATGTCAATAAACCCGATTTTATGCCTGAGCAAGATAAAATGGCCTCACTACTGACTGAAATTCATATAACTGAGGCTCTTACAAGATACAATTACATTCAAGACAGGCGAAAATTAAATAATTACTACAAAGAAATACTAGACAATTACGGACTCAGCCCTGAACAATTTGATAGTTGTATTGCTTGGTACAGCATTAACAACAAAGAGTATAAAGAACTATATAATATAGTCATCAATAATCTGGAAGCAGAAAAACAACTTATTTTGTCAAGATACTATAGTAAAGAGCGTCCGAAAAGTATCTGGCAAAATTTAGATTCTATCCAACAAATTAATGGATTTCGGAATTGGAATTATAACAAATTATCTAGGCCTGCGGAATTCGGCGCAAATGACAGCTGTTGCAATTCCTACGTTGAGAGATTCTGAAGTTTTCCTACCTTTCGGATAATTTGGAATCAGTAATTTTGAATTACATATTTGTTTTAATTCGTAAGATATTCCATTTCCTTCGTTTCCCATAACAACAACTCCGTTTTTTGACAATTCGGCTGCATATATATCCGCTCCATCTAAAGATGTTGCATATATTGGCATCTCAGAAGACAACTTCATAAGACAGGTTTTTAAGTCACAATAGTAAACATTTACACGTGCCAAAGCACCCATAGTTGCTTGTACCGTTTTGCAATTATACACATCAACAGTCCCTATAGAACACATAATATTCTCTATACCGAACCAATCTGCCACTCTAATTATGGTGCCCAAGTTACCGGCATCTTGTATGTTTTCTAATGCCAAACTCAACTTGCCTGAAACATCCATCGAATCACATATATTTTCAGGCATTTCAAACAGAGCTAAAACATCTTGAGGTGTTTCCAAATTACTTATAGATTTTAATTCTGCCTGTGTTACAAGCTCAAAACAATCTGGACGAACTCCGATATAGCTTTCCGTTCCATACATTGCCCGACAAACAAACGAAGACAAGAGATCCTCCACTGTTTTACTTCCCTCAGCAACAAAACATCTTTCTTCGTATCTGTTCTTTTTAATCGATAAAGATTTGATATATTTAATTCTATTTTTACTTAACATATGGTTTTTTATTACTGCGAAGTTACAAATATAATAACAAGTGTAACAAAATAGATTATTCCACCAATCGCCATGTCTTACCTGTTTTCAAATCTTTAAACGACACCAGCCCTTTGCCGTATACAATCGTTACATCGGCATAATAATCACCATGAAATACCAAGGTATCGCCAAACAACTCAGCAGGATTCTCGGATATTTGATTAACAATCTCTTTATTTTTGCCAAAGTCATCTTTGATTTCTGCGTTTTCTTGTATACTCATGCTGAAAAATACCATCTGGTCCATCGGATAATGAGAAGATATTCTACCTTGAACTGATAATATATCACTATCGACTAATTTAAATTCATTCCCTTCATCACATAAACACATACAATGCCAAGGGAGGGTTATTGCTTTATCAACAGAAACTGCATTTGCAGTCA
>JAKIYQ010000114.1:0-1601 GCA_022708465.1 Bacteroidota bacterium
TTCTACTACTGAAAAAAGAGTGTATGGAGGTTCGTTGGCGAATGATGGAACGAAAAGTTTGTATGGCTCATTAAATCTATCTGAACTGAACGGAATAAATGAAATATCTGTTGCAGTTCGTTTTCGATTCATTTCGCAAGCGGGTAATCACTGTTACTTTTCAAGTAGAACAACTGCTGGGAGTGGTGGTAATGGTATCAGCTTGATTAAAGTAGGAGGTTCAAGTAGAGATGTGTTGGTTGATATCGCAGGTCGTAACACATTCACATTACCTTACGATTTAGTTTCAGGTTCATGGTATGATTTAGTTGCTGTGAAATCTACCACAGATGTGAAACTATACATAAACGGAGTACTGATTAACACAATTGCGAATACTAATTCAATAAGCAACATGGGGCAACTCTACGCCTCAATTAGTCGCTTAATATCAGACGAAAACTTAACGCTATTGAATACAATGAATAGAAACATGCAAGACATTCGTTTTTACGCAAAAGCACTTACACAAGCCGAAGTAACAGAATTGTATCAAACCCGTCATATGGTAGATAAGTCGAGTAACTGTTATACATATGAATTAATAGAAGGACAAACAACTGTAGGTATGAACAAACAAGGTCAATTACTATGTGATGAGATAATAGAAAATGGAGATGGTACTTTTCAAATAGTAAGCAATAAAAAAATAAAAACAAAAGAAATAAAGGAGATATAAACATGGCACAATTAAAAGATACAACGGTAACAGGGGATTTGAATGTAAGTGGAACAATCAAAACAAACGGTTCTCAAATTTCAACAAGTGATTTATCAGACGGTGCTAATTTAGTAAAAGGTCCAGCTTCTTCAACCGACAACGCAATAGCAAGATTTGACGGCACGACAGGTAAATTGGTACAGAATAGTGGTGCATATATAGATGATTCAGGTAATGTTGGTATAGGAAAAAATAACCCATCTGAAAAATTACATGTTGTAGGTAATATAGCAGTTTCAGGCACGGTAGATGGTAGAGATGTTTCAGTAGATGGAGCAAAATTAGATGAATCTGTTGAGGTAACATCTGGTGTAGTATATAAGAAATTTGCTAAAACATTAAATATAACCAGTACCAGCAATACTGTTACATTATTTACAGTACCATCATCTAAAGTTGCATTCATGGGATTCGATGAACCAAAAATTGTTATTCATTCATATGGTTCATTAGCAGCCAACGATGCTGTGGTTAGATTAACATATAAAAGTCATTCTGGTGATGCAATAACTCAAGATATATCACTTGATAAAATGGGTTCTGCTCCATATTATAATGTTCTTGCGATTGCAGCATCCCCAAAAATAATGGGGCCGGGTGCAGTAACAATGTCAGTAGTAACAGCCGGAACATCTGGAACTGTATTAATTAAAGGAGAGGTAACTTGGTAAAATAACGGCAGGAGTTGGTTATACGAATAAAGTAATATTGCAGGCAAATTTAATTTTACAACCAGTATAAAATGGAAGAACAAATAAGAAGAATAATAATAGACCTACAGCAAGGTTCTGTAACTATCGAACAAGTATGTGGCGATGCATATGTATATAATTACAATAAA
>JAKIYQ010000061.1:0-7941 GCA_022708465.1 Bacteroidota bacterium
TACCGGATGAACCTTTTTCTATATATGAATTACGTGTATACCATTGTTGCTGAGAATAAGAACCTGCCGCATCATCAAAGTAACAATCAGCAGCAAAACCACCACTGGCTTGACCTCCATAATAATCAAATATTGTTTTACGTTCTGAATAAACACGACGTATTGGAGCTGCTTGTGATACGCCCCACCAGAAATAATCTTCATTTGTTGATTCCGGTTCTGATAAAACTGAGAAATTTTCTAAAGAACGCCAAAAAGTGCATGTTCCATTATTATCTAACAATGGAGCTGGTGGAATTATATTACTCAAACCTATTTCGTACGGCGTTTTACCCAATCCACCGAAATGCATATAATATGCAATTTTCAGAGTACCTGCATCAGCATAATTGCCCGGTTTGAAATAAAAAGCATATCGATTTGTACCGAATTGACTGTACTGCATTTCATCATGTATAGTATTAATTTCCTTTCCAACTTGATACATATCATCACTTGGAGAATATACATACACATTTGGACCAAATAATTCTGTTTCTAAACTCAATGTACAAAGTACTTCAGAATCAGGAGTTAATATCTTATAGTAATAACTATATGGATTACCGCTTATGTTATTATCAATAAATGAACTTAAATAAGTCTGCCCTATGGTTTCATAAGTGCCGAATTTTCCTGTCGATTTTTGAATTATAACATTTAACGAAGATTGATTATCAAAAGACAACAAAATGTCATCATCTTGTTGGACAATACTTGCAGCATTAACAACTTGGGAAAACGCAAACAGATAGGAAAATGCCACACAAAGTAAAAAAGATTTGTATCTCATAATTGATTTTTAAAATTGTTACACAATAGGTGTATACATATCGTAACTATTTATCAGATGCAAAGTTATCTCTTTAAATTGATATTTCTATTATACCAGCTGTATCATTAAGCAATATGTGGAAAGTATATATACTACATCAATACTTCAACTACTTTATTTCTTTCAATTCTCTCCTTAACAGCTTATTAATCGTTTTGAATTTCGGATGAATTGAACTAAGACGCAATGAACTTTGATAAAATAAAAATTTTTTGAACCACGTATGGCTTTTCTATTTATCTTCGCACCGTCAAATTTGTAATATATTATGTATAATAATGTTCTTATTTTGTTAGACAATCTTGATGATTGGAAACCATACTATGACACCAATAGTGTTATGTCTGTATCAAATTACTTACAAGCACAGCTAATTGGTAAAGAGCGGAAACTTATAATTAATTTGAGCAATGACTACACTTATAATTCGGAGGGTTATTATTGTTCTTTATTAGCTCAAACACGCGGACACCAAGTTTTACCGGACATTGAGACAATAAACAGGCTCAAAATAGGATCATTCATTAGGATGCCCGCATCACTGCAGAAAGTATGTTACCAATGGATACAAAGTCAAAACATTCAAACTGAAACTTGGACACTTAATATTTATTTTGGTAAATGTGCAGAAGCCGGATTGGAAAGAATCGCACGTTTTATTTTTGAGAATTTCCCATGCCCCATTTTAAATGTCACATTTAATAACCATAGCAAAAATCAAATTGAAAGCATTCAAGCACTAGGTATTAATATGCTAAATGAATCAGAGCAAGATTATTTTGCTGATGCACTTGATACATTTAATAAGAAAATATGGAGGATTCCCAGATCTTCTAAACCAGCAAGATATAATTTAGCAATACTCTACGATCCTGAAGAGAAATTTCCGCCAAGCAACAAACAAGCAATAAACAAATTCCTTGAGATTGCAAAAAAAATGGATATTAGAGCAGAACTTGTTACCGAAGAGGATATAACAAGATTAATGGAATTTGATGCTTTGTTTATAAGGACTACAACATCGTTGAATCATTATACATTTCATTGGTCTCAAACAGCAAGACAAAACGGACTGGCAGTAATTGACGACCCTGTTTCAATAATTCGTTGTACAAATAAGGTCTATTTAAACGAACTTTTTTACAAAGAACATATTCCGGCACCTAAATCGACTTTGTTATTTAAATCTAATCCCAAAACTTTTGATGAAATCGCAGAAATATTAGGAGCTCCATTTATTTTAAAAATACCTGATGGATCTTTCTCTATTGGTATGTACAAGATTGAAAATCAGAAAGCATTAGACGATGCCTTAAATGTATTATATGTTCATTCATCTATTATACTGGCACAAGCCTTTATACCTACCGAATTCGATTGGCGTGTAGGTATATTAAATGGAGAACCTATTTACGTGTGCAAATATTATATGGCTAAAAACCATTGGCAAATATATCATCACTATAAGTCAGGAAAAAGCAGATGCGGAATTGTTGAGACGCTACCTATATACAAAGTACCACGTAAAATAATTGACACAGCGTTAAAAGCAGCAAATTTAATAGGTAAAGGCTTATATGGCATCGATTTAAAAACTGTTGACGATAAAGTCTTAGTAATAGAAATCAACGACAATCCAAGCATAGATCATGGTTGTGAAGACATTGTACTTGGAGACGAATTATATTACAGAATACTAAACTATTTTGAACGTGAAGTCGATAAAAACAGATAAAATGAATACATCGATGGAATCGACTATTTCGTATCGTCTAGCAATAGCATCAGATTTAGATGCAGTTGTAAATATAGAAAACAATTGTTTTGACACTGAAAAATTCAACAGACGGCAATTGTCATATCTAATGTTTAAAGCTAAAGGATGCTGTTTTGTTGCTATTGACGAAGACAAAATAGTCGGATATATTTCGCTTCTTAAGCATACAAAACGAAAAAATTTGAGAATATATTCTTTAGCAGTTGATAAATCTGCTCAACGCAAACACATTGGTCAATGTTTTATTGACATTGCTAAAGTATACGCCAAAGAAAATAGATTAAGTTCAATAACATTAGAAGTTAGATTAGACAACGCAGCTGCATTATCACTATATAAAAGAAACGGATTCTTAGAGGAAGAAATTCTGCCGAATTACTTTAAATATAATATTGATGCTTTTAGAATGAAAGTTTCAATCGAATAGAAACCTTATATATTTTTCGCATTTAAAACAAAAAAATATTGTAACTTTGCAGCCTAAATTTACTAGATTTTTTTAACCAGTTATGGCATCTTCAGTTACACATAAAGGTATTGTTACCAAAGTCTCTGATGGTATGGCTTATGTTCGAATAGAGCAATTGTCAGCATGTGCAGAATGCCATTCTTCATCATTATGCAGTACAGCAGAAAAGCAAGAAAAAATTATCGAAACCCTTACTGATGAAAAAAAAGTTGCTGTAGGAGATTTAGTAAACATAGTAGGAAAACAAAGCCAAGCATATACAGCAATATTAATTGCATTTGTATTACCGATGATCTTGATGCTTTCAGTTCTTTTAATCACAAAATTAATCGCTTTATGGTCTGAAACGTCATGCGCTTTAGCTGCATTAGGAACCCTTGCATTATTTTACGCAGTTTTATGGCTTTTTCGGAACAATATAAAAGCCAAATTTACGTTCCATATTGAAAATATATAAGTTATGAACAGCATAATTTTATCTTTAATTGTTTTAGGAGGTATCGGTCTTATTTCCGCACTCATCCTTTATTATGTATTAGCCAAATTCAAAGTAGACGAAAATCCATATATTGATAAAGTTGAAGCTTTACTACCCGGTGCAAACTGTGGTGGATGTAGTTTTGCCGGATGTAGAAATTTTGCAGAAAAATGCGTGTCATCAGAAAGTATGGATGGCCTATTTTGCCCTGTTGGTAAAGATGAAACGATGCAGTCAATAGCCAAACTTTTAGGCAAATCAGCGCAAATTGAAGAACCTAAAATTGCAGTAGTTCGTTGCCAAGGTAGTTGTGATGTCAGACCACGTACAAATATATACGATGGGGTTACATCTTGTAAAATTGCAAATACATTATACATTGGTGAATCAGGATGTCCTAACGGATGCTTAGGTTATGGAGATTGTGAATTTTCATGTCCTTTTGACAGCATACATATAGACCTTAAAACTAATTTACCGGTTGTTGATGAAGACTTATGTACCGCGTGCGGTAAATGTGTGGTTGCTTGTCCACGCGATATAATTCAGATAAGACGTAAAGGTCCTAAAAACAGACGTGTATTTGTATCTTGTATCAATCAAGAAAAAGGAGGCATTGCACGCAAATCATGCGCAGTAGCATGTATAGGATGTAGCAAATGTTTAAAAGAATGCGCATTTGAAGCCATAAGTATAACGAACAATCTGGCTTATATTGATGACAGTAAATGCAGACTATGTAAAAAATGCGTAGATGTATGTCCTACCAAAGCAATAGTAACAGCTAATTTTCCAATAAAGCAAGTCAAACAAGAAGATGAAAACGTTTAAAATTGGCGGAATTCATCCGCAAGAAAATAAACTCTCAATAAGTGTGAGAATTGAAAATGTTCCCATACCTGAGCAAGTAATAATTCCTCTTGACCAACATATTGGAGCTCCTTCTACCCCTGTTGTAGTAGTTGGAGATAAAGTTAAAGTAGGACAATTAATTGGTAAAGCTACCGGCTTCATGTCTGCAAATACTCATAGTTCGGTATCCGGCACAGTAAGCAGAATAGACACATACATTGATTCTTTTGGATATAAAAAACCGGCAATATATATAAATGTTGAAGGTGACGAATGGTTAGAAGGTATTGATACTTCAAATAAATTGCTTTATAATTGTACACTTTCATCGAAAGAAATCATACAAAAAATCAATGATGCAGGTATTGTCGGATTAGGAGGAGCTTGCTTCCCCACTCACATTAAACTGTGCCCACCGTCTAACTGTAAAATTGACACTTTAATTATCAATGCTGTAGAATGTGAGCCTTATTTAACTCATAATCATCAACTTATGATTGAGAAGGGTGAAGAAATAATTGTAGGTGTAAACATTTTAATGAAGGCACTTGAAGTAGAAAAAGCAATTATTGGAATTGAAGAAAATAAAGCTAATGCAATTGAATATTTAAAGAAAATAACACTATCAAACAAAAATATTGAAGTTGTAACACTTAAGACAAAATATCCACAAGGGGGTGAAAAGCAGTTAATACAAGCATGTACAAATCGTGAAGTTAAAAGCGGAGCTTTACCTGCATCAGTAGGAGTTGTAGTTCAAAATGTTGCAACAGTATACGCTGTATATGAAGCAGTTCAACTAAACAAACCACTTATTGAGGTTTTTGTTACTATCAGCGGTCCTGAATTATTACATCCGGGCAATTTTAAAATGAGAATAGGCACTTTGTTATCTGATGCCTTAAAAATGGCTGGTGGAATGCCTGAAAACACAAAAAAAATAATCGGTGGTGGTCCTATGATGGGCCGTGCTTTTTTAACTGCTGATATTCCGGCAACAAAACGTAGCTCAGGTTTATTGCTTTTACCCGAAAAACTAGCAAAAAGACTTGAACCCAGTACATGTATAAGATGTGGTAAATGTGTCTATGCAT
Organism: Bacteroidota bacterium; assembly: GCA_022708465.1. Taxonomy (GTDB): domain Bacteria; phylum Bacteroidota; class Bacteroidia; order Bacteroidales; family Paludibacteraceae; genus Enterocola. Next base: position 5,545 of record JAKIYQ010000061.1, read on the forward strand.
GTCCAATGGGTCTTGAACCATTTTTACTAGGTAGACTAAGTGAATTACAAATTTGGGATAAATTAGAAGAAAGCCATGTAACAGACTGCATTGAATGCGGAAGTTGCATGTTTACATGTCCAAGTCACAGACCTATTTTAGATTATGTTCGTATGGGCAAATCCGAAGTTATGTCTATCATAAAATCAAGAGCAACAAAATAATCATAGAACAATATTTGATTATTTCCTAATATAAACTTTGAATGAAACCTATTATTATTTCTCCTGCACCTCATATTCATAGTGGTGATTCTGTTGAAAAAAAGATGTATAATGTGTTAATCGCACTTATACCGGCATATTTGTCTGCATTATACTTTTTCGGATTAGGTGCTTTAATCGTCAGTTTTGTATCTGTTGCATCTTGCGTGCTATTCGAATACCTTATACAAAAATTCATCTTAAAAGTTAAACCCACAATTTATGATGGTTCTGCAATATTAACCGGACTACTCTTGGCATTTAACTTACCGTCAAACCTGCCATGGTGGATGGTTGTAATAGGTGCTTTCGTTGCAATCGGTCTTGGTAAAATGTGTTTTGGCGGTATAGGAAACAATCCATTAAATCCTGCCCTTGTAGGTCGTGTATTCCTATTAATATCATTCCCTGCAGCAATGACAACATGGCCTAAGCCACTACCCTTTTCTATGAATTATATTGATGCAGAAACAGCTGCTACACCGCTATCAATAATAAAATATAAACTAGAAGGGATGCCTTCACAAATGGACCTTTTAATCGGACAAATTGGTGGTAGTTTGGGTGAAATATCAGCAATCGCACTTTTAATCGGAGGTATTTATCTTTTAGCAAGCCGTACAATTACATGGCACATACCTGTAAGTATTATATCAACAATACTTGTTTTTACCGGTATAATGCATGCTGTTGACCCTGCAACTTACGCAAATCCATTAACTCAAATTTTATGTGGAGGTATATTATTGGGAGCTATTTTTATGGCTACTGATTATGTTACATCACCAATGTCACATTCAGGACAAATAATATATGGTATAGGTATAGGAATTATAACAGTAGTAATACGTTTATTTGGAGCATATCCCGAAGGAATGTCCTTTGCTATACTTATTATGAATGCTGTAACACCTTTACTTAACAATTATATAAAACCTAAACGTTTTGGAGGAAGGCAAAAATGAAAAAAGTAGAATCAAACTTTGCGGGAATGACTATTTCTCTAACTGTAATTAGTTTAATAGTTGGTGGATTGCTTGCTTTTGTAAATGATATAACAGCCGGTCCTATTAAAGAATCAAAACAACAAAATCAAAGCAAAGCTATCAAAGCAGTAGTTCCTGAATTTACATATATGGAGACGGATACTATTGAACAAATGATTGTATTCAAATGCTATAATAACAACAAACTTGTCGGAACAGCAGTAAATGCTGTTGGTCAAGGATTTGGAGGAGACTTTAATATAATGGTAGGTTTTAATGCCAATGGAGAAATATCAAATTATACTATTTTATCTCACAAAGAAACACCCGGACTTGGATCACAAATGGCTGAATGGTTTAAAGAAAAGAGCTCTATTATAGGTAAATCACCTAAAGAAGGTGATTTAAAAGTATCTAAAGATGGTGGCGATATTGACGCTATTACTGCTGCAACTATAACTTCAAGAGTTTTTTTGAACACTATAAATGAAGCATATAAAACATATAGTAGTGACAACCATGATGCAGTAAGTTCTGCAACATCAGTTGAACATCACGAATAAAAACACCATTAATAAATACTCATTAACCATACATCATGAACGATAAATTTAAAATCATTCTAAACGGATTATTTAAAGAGAATCCGACATTTGTACTGCTACTCGGAATGTGTCCAACCTTAGGTACTACAACTTCCTTATTTAATGGTATGAGTATGGGACTTGCTACAACATTTGTACTTATTGGCTCAAATATAGTGATCTCATTATTAAAAGATCTTATTCCTGACAAAGTTCACATTCCTGCATATATTATTGTAATAGCAGCATTTGTAACCGTTTTACAGATGTGCATGGAAGCGTATACTCCTGAATTATATAGTAGTTTAGGACTATTTATTCCACTTATAGTAGTCAATTGCATAGTGCTTGGACGTGCTGAAGCATATGCTGCAAAACACAGCGTATTTGATTCTGCATTAGACGGACTTGGAATGGGATTCGGATTTACTTTTGCACTTGGCTTATTAGGATTTGTAAGAGAATTACTTGGAAGTGGCAGTATATTATCAATGCCCATCATTAATGAGCAGTATAACATGCTATTATTTGTGTTGGCACCCGGCGGTTTCATTGTATTAGGTCTACTTATTGCCCTTTCAAATC
>JAKIYQ010000062.1:0-7905 GCA_022708465.1 Bacteroidota bacterium
TAAGGGTAATGTGCCAAGTAGTTCAAGTACAGGTGATTCTGTTGTTTTAATAAGCCCGGTATTTGATTTATCGCAATATGCTTACGTTTTTTTGCGATTCAGTCATATTTGTAAAGTGTCGATTGCCGACAAATGCCAAATATCAATCAAAGAAAACTATACTGGTTCACAGTGGCATGCCATTCCTGCTTCTTGTTATTTAGGTTCTGCTAATAATTATTCCAAAGAAAGAAAGTTTAGTGATGACAGTTACAATGATTGGCGTTCAGATTCTCTATGGTTACAACCTACCAATGGATGGTGGAAAACCGAAAATTTCGATATAACAAGTGAAGCTAATTATGCACCTGTTCAATTTAAGTTTACAATAACCAAAGGTTCAACAGTAGGTACCGAATTTGCAGCAGGATGGTTTATCGATAATTTTGAGCTATTTGCATCCATGAACCAAATCAGACCTCCTGTTGTTGAGTTCATTGCTCCTTTAATTCCTGATACGGTTAATCATACAGGCCCTTTCACTGTAAATGCCAAAGTGGCAACCCGTACAAATTTACCTATTATTCAACCCAAATTAGAACTTATTTATACCTATGCTGGAATTGTAAGTTATGATACAGTGTTAATGAGTAATCAAAGCGGTGATTCTATTTGGAGTGCCCAAATACCACAAAAGCTTTTTGGTACTAAAATAAAATATACAATAAATGCTATTGATTCAGGTGGTAATAAAAGTTTTGCTACCGGTGAATTTTATTTAAAACGTTTAGGTATAGGTGACAGCAATTCAATGGCAATTAACACTATTGATTATCCTGGTCAACTGGTAGTGGGAGGACAACTTGCACCTGTTGTAGTTACATTTAGTAATAAAGGGCTTAAAAATTTGGATTCTTGTGTGCTGAATTGGAGTGTGAATGGTGTTTTACAAACGCCATATAAATGGAGAGGATACTTAATCGATGATCATAGCACACAGGATACTATTGGATATTACAATCCAAGACAGAATGCCTACGACACAATTTACGTTTGGGTAGGAATGCCTAATGGGATTGTAGATACTATTACTAATGATGATACTGCTCATGTTTATACTTATGGTTGTGCTACAATCTTAAGTGGAGAATATATTGTTGGAAGCGATACCAGTGCTGATTTTATGAATATAAGTACTGTAATCAGTGCATTGCGTGGATGCGGATCTTCGGGCAATGTGATTTTGAAATTACAAACCGATACTTTAGTAGAAAATGTAAATCTGCTAAATTTGAGAAATTTTTTAGGTGTAAATGATACTTTAATTATAACTTCTTTAAGCGGGAAAGCTAATGATGCTGTTATAAAACCTCTTGACAGTTGTGGATTTACTATCGGGAAATCAAATAATATCATCATAAAAAATATTACGATCGACGTGTCTTCTGCCACATCAAAAATATCGCATGGTATTTATTTTGTGGATACTTGTACGAATATTTGGATAGACAGTTGTGTCATTATAGCCAAAAATGTTACGGATACAGGATATGATTGTATACATCAACTAACCAAAATTGGTCGCTTGACAGACATATATATAATGAACAATACTTTAATAGATGGGTTTCACGGTGTTTATTTATATGGTCCCTCCAGCTCCACAAGGAATATTAATGTGAATATATGCAATAATAATGTCAAATCCTTTTTAGTAGGTATTAGCTTAAGACAGACTAATTTTACTAATATCAACAATAACTATGTTACCCGAAACAGCAATACCGCTCGTTGGTGTCATGGGATTATGTTTATTGGGCCTTGTTATGGTAAGGAGTTATGTAATAACAGAATAAACATGTCAGGTGTTGGAGGACCTCCTTATGCATCGTGGGCTTCAGCAGGACTTTCATTTTATCAAAGTAATGTTCAGGGTGCTTCGGCAACTAATCGTTTGTTAGTCGCTAACAATGAAATAATCATTACTGCCTCTACCGGCTCCAACGGTCAAGCTGCAAAAGGTATTTATTGTTCCTCTGCACCTACTCATACCGATTTTTTGCATAATTCGGTATTAATGTTGGGGAATACTTCCGGAACCGCTACAGCTTCTCCCTTGTGTCTGGATATTGTTAATAGTACAAACCTTGCAAATAAGGCTACAATTTACAATAACAACTTTATTAATTTGTCGGGTATAGCAACGGCTACAAAAAATTATGCCATACAATTACCTGCAAACAATGTTGGTTTTGTAAGGGATTATAATAACTATTATTCTGTCGGTCCTAATTGTGTTGGTACTCGTTCTGCCGGTTATGCAAGTATTCAGGCTTGGTTTTCTGCATTTTATTTGGATTCCAATTCGGTGAGTGTACTACCTGATTCCATTACGGCAACTTCCACTGATTTACTTATCGAAGGATCTCAAATTATTTGTCCTGCATTATCGCAAGTGCCATATGATATTAATCTTAACCAACGCATTGTTACGACAAATATGGGATGCTATCATACCAACGTGCCTGATAGTTTTGATGCAGGCATTGCGGAACTTAGCTTTTCTCGCTCTTTTGCTGACAGTATTTATCCTACAGTTTTGGTATCCATTCTTAATATGGGAGCACAAGTGTTGGATTCAGTTGAGGTGCATTGGAGTGTCAATGGTGTTATGCAGCCTGTTTATAAATGGTACGGTTCATTAGGACGTGGACAACAATCAACAAAAGTAAATATCGGTAATTTTATGGTACGAAAAGGTGTCAATAAAGTTGTCGTTTACACTTATTCTCCAAACGGTCAACCTATTGATGGAAATCACAAGAACGACACAATTTCTTATCAAGAATTTGCTTGTATAGCGCCCCTTGTAGGAACTTACACAGTCGGAGGTTCGCAAGCTGATTTTGCTGATGAAAAAGAAATGATGCAGGCTGTAAGCGATTGTGGAGTAAGTGGTACCGTTGTTTTTGAATTCCTTAGTGGAACTTATGGTGATTTAAGTTTTTCAAATTATCCACTTGCTTCATCCAGCATGGATTCCATTACCATTACTTCCGCTGCCGGACATCCCGATAGTGTTGTTTTTAAGTCGTCGGACATGGCTGCTTTATCCATAGGCAATATTGCTCATTTTATTTTCACGAAAGTTACTTTCGATGCTACAACAACAGGAAATCATGCTGTTAAGTTTATGAATCCTATGAACAATATTAAATTTTATGATTGTAATATATATGCAAATCCTACTGCTGTTACTTCCGATTACGCAGGTGTTTATTATAACGGTTTGTCAGGTCAAATTAATGATATCTCATTTATTAAAAATAGAATAAGTGGAGGATATTATAATGTATACCTTAATACCCCGAGTGCTAATAGAATGATTCTCGACAGCAATGAGTTGACAAATGCTGCCGCTTATGGTTTCTACGGCTATAATAACGCGAATTTTAAGCGTTTCTCCAATAATAGGATAGTTTCTCGTTCGAATACGACTATCAATTATACCGGCTTCTATATGTACAGATCGAAAATTGATACAATGGTTTGTAATAAAGTTCATGTTACAACTACGGCTAACGCATATGGCTTCAATATGTATATGCAAATCAATATAAATATTTCCCCCGCTTTTATTGCTAACAATGAAATCATTTTAAACGGAAGTACGTGCTACGGATTTTATGGTAGTACTACCGGTTCTTCAGGTGCTGTGTTTTCTCGTATTGATTATTTTAATAACTCAATATATGTAAAGGGAAATACTGCTTATGGTATATATCTCTATGAATACAGTGGATTAAATTCAGGGAATGCTCACATATCAACATTCAAATACAATAATATTTATGCTTCATCGACCAGTGGAGGTGCTTCGTATGCCTATTATCTTGCGAGTACTATCGCTATTCCATACTATAATTTTGATTACAACAATTATTATTCTACCGGAACGGATCTGGCATATATCACTACGAATTGTACATCAATTGCCGACATCATAGCTACAGGTACAGGAAAAGATTCGAATTCTATCAATATCAATCCAATGTATCCGGCAAGCCCTGTTAATTTATCTCCGTCGGCCATGTTGAGATGTCCACTTGTATCTTATATAACTTACGATATTGAAAATGAAATAAGAACAATATCAAACAATTCCATGGGTTGTTATGCTAAATTTTTTAATAATGATGTTGGTTTAGATACATTCTTTATGCCTTCTCCTATTTCTATTATCGGGAACCAAACGAATGTAGTAGTCAGACTATTAAATTATGGTATTGATACTTTACAAAACGCAACAATTCAATGGACATTGAATGGTGTTTTACAAACACCCTTTAATGCTACAAACTTAGCTTTAAATCAATACGAAGATACTGTTTTAACTATAGGTAGTTTTATCCCTTCTCTAACCGGAAATATCAATTTGAAAGCATGGGCAGAATGTGTGGGTGATTCAAATACATTTAATGATACCATTTATGTGTCTACTTATGCTTGCGACTCTATGTTAAAAGGTAATTATACCATTGGTGCAACCAATCGTGATTTTAGTAGTATTAACGATGCTATATCAACCTTGTTGAATTGTGGAGTAGCTGGTCCGGTTATTCTCTTAATTGATTCGGGTACTTATGCACCGGTAAATATTTCTAAAACCTTTTCGGGCGCTAATGATACCAATATTGTTAGCTTTACATCAGCAAGTGGTAATGCCAATGATGTGAGAATCGTATCATCTTCAACAGCTATTACGCTTATGAATGCAGGATATTTGAATTTTAATCATTTAACGATTGATGCAAGTATGCCAACTGCTATTAACCTATTATCGTCGGCTAATAATATTGAATTTAGTAATTGTAAAATTAATGCACTTATAGTACAATCTGATACTCAAAAATTAGATGGCGGAGCCATACAGTCAGAAAATATTACATCAGCCATTAATAATCTACGAATATTAAACAATAACATTGATGGAGGATCTTATAATATCTCTTTGCAAGCAGGTAAAAATTTAGCGTATGGGACCGATATTGTCATAGATAATAATGTAATGACAAATGCTTTTTATACAAGTATTTTTATTTCTAATGCCGATATTAAAAGTGTTTCTCATAATAAGATCACTTCAAATGTTAATAATTATTCATATGGTTTTAATGGTATATCATTAAGTTATTGTAATGCATATATAAATTCAAATAAAATATATACACTAACAAGTGTTAATAATTTTACAGGTATAGATTTGAATTATATGAATCATAATGCATTAAACAGTGGTTTGTTATGCAATAATGAGATTATTGCTACTGCAACTACTGCCGATAATTACGGTATCAAAGTGAATCAAATGACCTATGTAAATATTATCAATAATTCAATATACTTAAATAGTGCCGGTGCCAAATGTTTGTATGTTAACAATTCAACTTCAAATTTTATACTTAAAAACAATAACTTCATTTCGGCAGCAACCGCTTATCCAATTTATTTTACTTCGGCAAACTATGCCCAAAATTCAGTAATGGATTATAATAATTATTACAGTGGAGGTAATTACATCGCTTATGCAGGCTCTTCTGTATCCAATATGTCGACATGGCAGGCTTTAACATCGAATGATATGCATTCCGTTAGCATTTTACCTTCTTTTGTTAATATTAATACCGACTTAAGTCTAACCAATTCTAATAATAATGGGTTGATATGTCCTATTGATTCGAATGTTACAACCGATATCAATGATAGTGCTCGTGTTTTATACACTTATATGGGAGCTTATACAGCAGCTGTTTTTGCAGGAAACGATTTGGAAATATTATCTGTAGTTGAACCTGTCAACAAACCGGAGGTTATTTGCCATCAAAATTTCGCTTCAGTGAAAGTGGCTATTAAAAACCAAGGTGGTTATTTGTTCGATTTTGACACAAATAATGTAAGATTATATGTTAATGTAACCGGAGCTATCAATTTCCAAAAAGATACTTTGCTTACAACGGGTACACTTGACATTCTAGCGACAGATATTATTGAAATCACCAATTTATTGCCTGTTTCTCAGAATGGAACCTACCATATAACGGCATGGCTCGAAAGTGTTATTGATCAAGATGCAAGCAATGATACTACATCAACCGACTTCACGGTGGATTTATTAACCTTGCCATATAATGAAAACTTCAGCACAGTTCCTTCAACATTCACATTCTCACAGTTAACAGGTAGTGCAGGTTGGTCAGTACAACAAGGACAAGGAACTAATCCGGTCATTAATCCGGTTAACGGAAGCGGTCGTTTGACTTTTGCTTCCGAATTAGGGGCCATTGCAAGTGCTCGTTTACAACCAATTAACTTGTTGGGAGCAAGAAATCCAAAACTTGAATTTTGGTATGCTCATGATAACAATAACAGTTCGAAAGACGATAAACTGTTTGTTCGCGTTTCTGTTGACGGTGGATCAACATATCAAAATTTAGCTGAAATTAAACGTTATAACAGCGTGTATACAACACCTACGTTTGTGTATTATACTTATGATTTGTCAAGCTATTCAACGTATGCTTGTGTTATCATTGACTTTTACGGTCAAAGTTTTGGCGGAGGAAATCAAAATATTGACAGTATTTCTATTACCTCATTACAAGACATTGAAGTAGCATTGGATATTATTCCTCAAAACGATTTTGTTGCTTGTGATTTGGATCAGAAATCTATTTCTGCTATCATTACCAATGTAACTACCCAAGAATTCCAGTTTGATAGAAATCCAAGCGAACTGGTTGTGGAAGTAAGTGGTGCTACCACAAAATCTTATACTCATCCTTTGGTAACAGGAAGCATCAGTGGTAATGCATACATGACTGTTGTACTTGATACAAATTTTGATTTTTCAACAAATGGCACTTATAACTTTAAAGCGTATATTCGTTCAGCAGATGCCAATACACAAAATGATACTGCAGTTGAATCAAGGGTGATTAATGTTGATGTTAAAATGTTAACCTTAGATCCTCTTGGTACAATAAAGGTAGGAGATAGTTTCTATCCAACTGTAAGTTTCACTAATACAGGTATTATTCCGATAAGAAATATCCCGTTGCATTTGCAAATAAACAAAAATGCAGATGTAACCGAAATAGTGGATTCTTTGTTAAATCCTGGAGATACTATCACTTATACTTTTGTAAATACATCCGTGGTTCCTGTTGTAGCTGAGATACAACCGTTCTTCTTATTGGAAGTTAAATCAGAATTATCGTGTGATGGTAATAGCCAAAATAATTTGGTTAACGCTTATTGTCCTGTCACATTTGAAAAGACTATCGATTTATTGATAACATCGATCGAAAAACCCAACACCATTGTTTGTGATACGGGTAAAACTACTGTTTATCCTATTGTACGCATAAAGAATCAGGGTTCCGCTGCTGCCAATAATATCATGCTTTATGTAACAGTTGATAGTGCCGGTACGGTTTTAACTAACTACTCCGAAGCAGTTGCTAACATTGATGCTAATGATAGTTTGTTGCATACTTGTGTTAACGGATATTTAGTTCCTAACTTCACCGATAATTATAAAGTTACATTCTTTGTCAGTCAGGCTGAAGATTCGGATACTACAAATAATAAGCTTGATGTTATGGCTTGTGCGATATTAGATGATGTAAGTGTGGAAGCTTTTGCAACTGTTAATTGGTCTATGGAGCAGAATATTCCCAATCCTGTATCAACCATTACAAGTATAAGTTACAGTTTACCGAAAGAAGGCACTGTTCAATTCAGTGTAACATCTATTAGTGGTCAAATTCTTTATAATAGAGAAATTCCTTGTTTGGTAGGTGAACATGTTCTCGAATTCGATACTCAAAATTTAGCCAATGGTATTTATTACTATCGGATGGAATA
>JAKIYQ010000012.1:0-32673 GCA_022708465.1 Bacteroidota bacterium
TATCATCAGCTTGTATATTCGGAATATGTATCATTTGTGCCCTAGAAATAATAGTAGATAGTAATAACTCTGGCTGCTCGCTAACCAGCAAAAATACTGTGTTTGATGGAGGTTCCTCTAATATCTTTAGTAATTTATTGGCGCAGGACTCGTGCATTTTTTCGGGTAACCATATTATCATGGTTTTAAAATCCGATTCATAGCTTTTTAAACTGAGCTTTCTCAAGATCTCTTCACTTTCATTGCTATAAATAATTCCCTGCTTATTGTCAGCTCCAATTGCTTCAAGCCATTGTTGTAAACTAAAGTATTGGTTCTTAAGCATTTCTCTCCATTCGGGTAGAAAGTCATCACAATATTCTTTGCCCTTTATTTTAGTGTAAGGAAATACGAAATGAAGATCCGGATGCACAGCTTTTTGATATTGTATACAAGACGGACACTTCCCGCAAGAATCATCAGCTGTTCTATTTGTACAATTAAGATATTGCGCATAAGCTAGTGCAAGAGATAATTTACCAATTCCAGCTGCTCCCCAAAACATTTGAGCGTGCGGGATTCGATTATTCTGCACACATTTTATAAGGTATGCTTTTATTTTGCTTTGGCCGATTATATATTTGAATTGCATCTAAAATTTCACAATTAGTCTAAGCTACAAAGATAATCAAAAAACAGATTAAATTTGTGTTTTGTAATACATTTAATCATTGCTTTTGAGTTGTTAACTAATAGATTGTGTAGTTATTTATAAGTCGTATTTTTTTCTCTTGCAGCTATATTTTTTTTGTACAAAAGTACAATTTGTTGAAATATTATTACCTTTGCCAGGCGCTAATTGCTAAATTTATTTATAAAATTATGAGATTAATTATTGAGCCGGATTACGCAAACGTATCTAAATGGGCTGCAAATTATGTTGTGGCAAAAATTAATGCGTTTAAACCTACAGATTCAAAACCATTTGTATTAGGTTTGCCAACAGGATCTTCTCCTCTTGGTATGTATAGAGAGTTAATTGCTTTGAATAAAAGCGGTAAAGTTTCATTCAAAAATGTTATAACGTTTAACATGGATGAATACGTCAATCTACCAAAGAGTCATCCGGAGAGTTACTATTCTTTTATGTGGAATAATTTCTTTCATCATATAGATATTAAGTCTGAGAATGTCAATATTTTAAACGGGAATGCTAATGATTTGGTTGCTGAGTGTGCTGATTATGAAGTTCGTATTAAAAAAGCAGGGGGTATCGATCTGTTTTTAGGTGGGATAGGACCTGATGGTCATATTGCATTTAATGAACCCGGATCATCATTAACATCTCGCACACGAATAAAGAATTTGAACACAGACACTGTAATAGCAAATGCTCGTTTTTTTGAGAATGATGTTAACGAAGTTCCTAAAACAGCATTGACAGTTGGTGTTGGAACTGTGATGGATGCGAGAGAGGTTATGATTTTAGTAAGTGGACATAATAAAGCGCGTGCATTAGCAGCAGCTGTTGAAGGCGGTGTTAGTCAAATGTGTACGTTAAGTGCTTTACAAATGCATCCAAAAGGTATTATCGTATGTGATGATGCTGCTACAGATGAACTTAAAGTTGGTACATATAAATATTTTAAAGATATCGAGAAGGATAATTTAAATCCTACTTGTTTACTATAAAGTAAGATATAAATGCAATAAAAAAGCGCATCTGTAAAGATGCGCTTTTTTTGATTGTTTTATTCTATTAAAATGGTAGATCATCTCCATCTTGTTGAGGAACGTTTGAAAATGGTTCTTCCTCAGCTTTTTTAGATGATACTACTTTTTTCTCAGTTGTAGATGCTTCTGCCGGATTAGAATCGTTTACTTCTATTGAATTAGAATCATTTTTGCGTCCAAGCATTTGCATGACATCACCTAAAATGTCTACTGTATAGCGTTTGTTGCCATCCTTATCAGTCCACGAGCGAGTCTGAATCTTCCCTTCTATGTATAATTGCATGCCTTTTTTGACATACTTTTCAGCAGTTTCTGCCAATCCGCGCCAAACAACAATATTGTGCCATTCTGTGCGGTCAGGAATGGTTTTTCCATCTCTAGTTGTATAACCACGCTCTGTTGTAGCTAATGTAAAGTTTGCAACTGCTACATTGTTATCAACGTAACGAACTTCAGGGTCTTTGCCCACATTTCCTAAAAGGATTACTTTGTTTACTGACATAAAAATTAGTTTTTTAAAGATTAAGAAATATATGAATAAAAAATAAGATTATTTTTTTGTTAGAGTAAGTACAACAATCATTGGAGTATCCCCAAATTGTTCAGTCATTTCTATTGTGAAACTATTGTAATCATCAGCGATCGTTCCCTCAATTATAGTTTCGCTTTCTGTCTCTGTAAAAGTTATGCTTTTTTCGTTCATTTGATATGTACCATTGCCAATTGTTAAAGGGGTTTCAAATTGGAAGTAGCAGTCGCTTACTGTTTCAAATGTGTAATCGGTTTTTAGTTCCAAGGAGGTTTCTCTTAAACAATCAAAGTTTGTACTGGGAATCATTTGTTCCAAAACGGTGATTATTAGATCGATCGACATTTCTGTTCCGTTCATATTTACTGAACTTAATTCATAAGTGCCGACTACTTTGCTATTAGGTTCTGAATTAGAACATGCTCCAAGTGCTAATAAAAGACACAAACATAAAGAAGTAACAATTTTTCTCATGATTCAATAAATTTATATGAGTACTAGTATTAAAAAACGTATTGCAAAAATAGCACAAAAAAATAATAATTCATACATTTACGGAATAAAATTAGAAACATTAAACATTATTGTTATGTATCGTGTAACAAAATTATTTTTATACATAGTATCATTGACTTTGTTAGTTTCGATAAGTGCGTGTGGTGGATTTGGTAACGACGATGATGTTGTGGATCTTAAGCAAATTAAAGAGATAGGTAAATTACGTGTTATCACATTATTCGGACCCATGTCGTATTTTAGTTATAAAGACAATGATATGGGTTATGAATACGAATTTGCAAGTGATTTGTGTAAAGAAATAGGAGTAGAAATGGAGTTAATAATTGCACCTGATGAAGAAACAATGGTAGAGATGTTGGTAAATGGCGAAGGCGATTTAATTGCATATCGTTTACCAAGTACAATTGAGTATAAAGATAAAGTTAGTTTTACAAACCGAGAATATATTACCAATCAAGTTATTGTGCAATGTAAATCAGATTCAATGGCCCGTGACGTACTTGATTTATCCGGTAAAGTCGTTCATGTAAAGCCAAACACAATATATGCAGACAGATTATCTGATTTGAATAATGAAATAGGTGGTGGAATGGAGATAGTGTATGCTCCGGATTCTGTTTCAACTGATGATTTAATAGCTCAGACAGCTATGCATAAAATACCTATGACAATAGCAGACAACGATATTGCTCGTTTAAACAAAACTTATTTTGGCAATTTAAATTATGATTTAGATGTAAGTTTCCCGCAAAGAGCTGCATGGGCTGTATCTAAAAATTCTCCTGAATTACTTGAATACATTAATAATTGGTCAAAGAATTCAAAGAAGAAACTGTATTTCTCACAAATATACCGCAAGTATTTTGAAAAAAGTAAATATTTTGAAGCGGCCGGACTAACACGAATTCCCGGTAGAAATCAAATATCATCCTTTGATGATTATTTTCGTAAATATGCATCTATTCCATCATGGGATTGGCGTTTGCTGGCAGCCGTAGCATATAAAGAATCGAAATTTGATCCTCAAATTGTATCTTGGGCCGGTGCATGTGGGTTAATGCAGTTGATGCCTAATACTGCAATATCTATGGGAATGACAGAAGATGACTTTCATGTTCCTGAATTAAGTATTAAAGCAGGTGCTAAATATATAAAACAATTGAATAATATGTTTTTATCAGTACAAGACCCAGCAGAACGTGTAAAATTTGTACTTGCATCATATAATTCAGGTCCGGGTCATATTTTTGATGCGCGAGCCTTAGCAGAAAAGTATGGTAAAGATCCTAATATTTGGTACGAAAATGTCGAAACATATATAAGATTAAAATCAGAATCTACATATTATACTGATAATATATGCAAATTCGGATATTGTCGTGGAAATGACATCGCAAACTATGTAGATGTCGTACTTTCAAAATATGAGGAATACAAATTATGGGCGAGGCCTTAGACTAATAGCGCATCCTCCTCCTTTTGCTAAATTAATCTTAAGTGTGGTTTTGTTATTCACCTTTTTGTTTTCAATAATGTATGCCATAGGATTAGATTGCCAATCTGCATCTTTTGCATCTTTGTATATTACCGCGTCGTAAGTTTTATCTTTATCCAAGAATGAAAGATCAATTATAGATGTGCGTGCATTTTCGTCGGTTATTGATCCAACAAACCAATTATTTGAATCCTTTGCTTTTCTAGCGATGCAAATATAATCGCCGGGCTCTGCCTCCAATATTTTTGTATCGTCCCAGTCAACAGCAACGTCTTTTATAAACCGAAATGCATCCATGTGTTTCTCATAGTTTTCAGGCAGGTCAGCAGCCATTTGCAATGGGCTATATAATGTAACGTAAAGAGCTAATTGTTTTGCTAAAGTAGTATGAACTTGGCACAAATTCCCTTTTTTGTAATAATCCATTTTAATCTCAAATATACCTGGTGTATAGTCCATTGGTCCTCCCATAAGTCTTGTAAAAGGTATAATTGTTTCATGTTCAGGTGGGTTGCCGCTACTCCATGCATTGTATTCATTTCCACGAGCTGCCTCACATGCCATTAAGTTCGGATATGTGCGATGTTGGCCTGTAGGGCGGGTAGGTTCATGTTGATCTACCATTATTCTATTGTTTGCGAATTTTTCGATTGTACGAGTATAGTGTTGTGCCATCCATTGGCCATCGTGTTCTTCTCCACGTGGTATAATCCAACCTACATAGCCGGTTTTCACAGCATCATATCCGTACTTTTTCATAAAGTCTATTGCATCATCTATCCTGCGTTCATAATTTGTCACAGATCCGGATGTTTCATGGTGCATTATTATTTTAACGCCTTTACTTTTTGCATATTGTGATAACTCTTCTACATTAAAATCCGGATAGGGTGTAACAAAATCAAATACTTCTTCTTTCCAGTTGCCGGCCCAATCTTCCCATCCAATATTCCATCCTTCAACAAGTACACCGTTAAAACCATGTTCTGCAGCAAAGTCAATATACCTTTTTGTATTTTCTGTGGTAGCGCCATGTCTGCCGTTAGGCTTAAGTTTATTCCAATCTGTATCCTTTATTTTTATATTGTATCCATCTGCGTAATTCCATGATGATTTATTAGGGACATGCATTTCCCACCATATACCAATATATTTCTGAGGATGTATAAAATCGGTATTTTCAATTTTGCATGGTTCATTTAGGTTTAATATTGTTTTAGAAGCTAATAGTTCTGTGGCTTTATCAGTAACTAAAATGGTTCTCCATGGCGTTTTACATGGCGTTTGCATGTATGCTTTTGTGCCGTACGCATCAGGTGCAAGAGCAGATGTAAGAGTATAGTTCTTTAGATTTGCATCTAAATGCATGGCGGGATAATCTAATGCGCCCGCTTCAAATATCAAGATATACAATCCTTTATCTGTTTTCATTAGTATTGGACTTTGTACACCTGTTGCTGAAAATAATTTATGTGTGCCAATACCGGATCCATCAGCCTTGTTAGCATTTATTTCACTAAAATTTGAAGTCGTGTAGTAATACTCGTTTGAATCAAAATTTCCGGGAATCCAAAATGTTTTATGATCTCCTGTTAAGTTGAAATTAGTTAATTCGTCTTGTATTTTAAAATATCCTAGTTTATCTTGTTTTTCAAATTCATATCTGAATCCTATTCCGTCATTAAAGACTCTAAATCGGATTTGCATATAACGGTTTGTCCTAGTCTGATGTAAATTAACTAGTAATTCATTGTGTTGATCTCTGATTTCACTAACTTCACCCCAAACAGGTTTCCATGTTTCGTCAAAACTTGAGTTTTGTGATGACAATATAGTAAAGCCGTTTTGTAATGCCGACTCGTTTTTAAGTGCAAACCCCATCTTACTAGTTTTAATTACATCAATATTCTTATATTGAAGCGCATATGTTGGGCAACCGGTTTCGTCTAGTTGAAATATTAGTTTTAAGTTGCCGTCAGGTGATAAAAGAGATTGTGCATTAATGCCAAGTAATAGGCATAAGAATAGAAATAAAGCATTTATTCGTTTCATATTTGATATGATTTCGGTTATCGTCCAAAGATAGTAAAAAACAATATGAAGTAAGAAGTTTGGTTTTGTTTTTTTTTTAAAACAAGAAAGGCTGCCAAATGGGCAGCCTTTCTTCGTATTAAAGAAACCTTAATTAGGTTTATTCATTTATATTAGCCGGTTCTGAAACGTCAATGACGTTACGTTTAGCTTCCATGATTTTCTCGTACTCTTCGCGTGATGCTACGATAATTTTTTCAAATTCAGCTTGACCAGCGCCTGCCGGAATTAAATGGCCACAGATTACATTTTCCTTCATTCCTTCAAGTTTATCAACCTTGCCGTTAATTGCAGCATCATTCAAAACTTTTGTTGTCTCTTGGAATGATGCAGCAGACATAAAGCTTGTTGTTTGTAGAGCTGCTCTTGTAATACCTTGCAGGATCTGACTTGATGTTGCAGGTATTGCATCGCGAGTTTCTATTGGACGTAGGTCTTTACGTTTTAAAGCACTATTCTCGTCACGTAATTTACGTGCTGTTACAATTTGACCGCGTTGGAATATAGTAGAATCACCTACATCAGTGATAACTTTTTTACCCCATATTTGATCATTTTCAGCCATAAATTCTTGTTTGTCAACAACTTGTTTTTCAAGGAAACGTGTATCACCCGGATCTTCAATTTCAACTTTACGCATCATTTGACGAACAATTACTTCAAAGTGTTTATCATTAATTTTAACACCTTGTAGACGATATACGTCTTGGACTTCATTTACTATGTACTCTTGTACTGCAGTAGGTCCTTTGATTGCCAAAATATCAGAAGGTGTGATTGCTCCATCTGAAAGAGCTCCACCGGCACGAATAAAGTCGTTTTCTTGAATTAGAATCTGTTTTGACAGAGGTACAAGATACTTTCTTTCTTCTCCTGTTTTTGATGTTATAACAATTTCACGTTGACCTCTTTTGATCTTACCGAATGTTACCTCTCCATCAATTTCAGATACTATTGCAGGATTTGAAGGGTTACGAGCTTCAAATAATTCTGTTACACGCGGAAGACCACCGGTGATATCACCCGCTTTGCTTACAGCACGTGGAATCTTGAACAAGATTTGTCCGGTCTTGATTTTTGCTTTCTCTTCGATAGAGATGTGAGCACCAACCGGCAATGCGTATGTACGAACAACTTCTCCCTTTTCATCTAATACATGAGCAGAAGGAATCTTGTTCTTATCCTTAGATTCAATAATAACCCTTTCTTTCAAACCGGTCTGTTCGTCAGACTCTGTTTTAAAGGTTATATTTTCAATCATGCTTTCGAAAGCCATTTTACCACTTCCTTCAGCTATGATAACAGCGTTGAAAGGATCCCATTCGCAAATTACGTCTCCTTTTTTAACAGTAGATCCTGATTTGAAGAACAATGTAGATGCGTAAGGAATATTTTGTTGTGTCAAAATAACTTTAGTGGTTGGCTCAATGATACGTAATTCAGCTAAACGGCTTACTACTAATGTAACATTGTCGTCTGAAGTAACTGTACGTAACTCGTCAATTTCTAATATACCATCGTATCTAGATGTAATCTTATTTTCTGCAGCTACGTTGGCAGCAACACCACCGACGTGGAATGTACGCAATGTCAACTGTGTTCCGGGTTCACCGATAGATTGTGCAGCGATAACACCAACAGATTCTCCTTTTTGAACCATGCGTCCTGTTGCCAAGTTTCTGCCATAGCATTTTGCGCAAACACCTTTTTTAGATTCGCATGTTAATACCGAACGTATTTCTACGTGTTCGATTGGAGAATTTTGTATTGTTTTTGCAGCTTCTTCTGTGATTTCCTCACCGGCTCCAACAATTATTTTTCCTGTTAAAGGATGTTGAATGTCGTGTACAGAAACTCTACCTAGGATACGTTCATAAAGAGAAGAAATAACATCTTCATTATTCTTTAATTCAGAAGCTACTAATCCACGTAAGGTACCGCAGTCTTCTTCAGTTATAATAACATCATGTGATACATCGACCAAACGACGTGTTAAGTAACCTGCATCTGCAGTCTTTAATGCGGTATCAGCCAAACCTTTACGAGCACCGTGAGTTGAAATAAAGTATTCCAACACAGATAGACCCTCTTTAAAGTTAGCCAAAATAGGGTTTTCAATGATTTGACCACCTTCGGCACCGGCTTTTTGAGGTTTTGCCATCAAACCACGCATACCGGACAACTGACGAATTTGCTCTTTAGAACCACGAGCACCTGAATCCAACATCATGAATACAGAGTTGAAACCTTGATCATCTTCAGACAATTGTTTCATCAAAATATTTGACAATTTTGAGTTGACGTGTGTCCAAGTATCAATGATTTGGTTGTAACGTTCGTTATAAGTAATGAAACCCATGTTATAGTCATTCAATATGGCTTCAACTTTTTCATATCCCTCTTGTACCAATTCATCTTTTTCTTTAGGAATGATGACGTTTTGTAAGTTAAATGACAAACATCCTTTGAAAGCCATATAATAACCCATGTTCTTGATTTCATCCAAGAAGTCGGCTGTACGAGCAACTCCACATACGCTGATTACTTTGCTAATAATATCGCGAAGTGATTTTTTAGATAACACTTCATTGATAAATCCTACTTCATCAGGTACACATTCGTTAACCAATACACGACCAACTGTTGTATCAATTAATCTAGTAATGATAAGTCCGTTTTGAACGTCCTTAGTTTTTACTGTTATTTTTGCGTTTAATGATACTTTACGTTCGTTGTATGCAATAATTACCTCTTTTGGAGAATAAAATTTCAATCCTTCACCTAGTGCACCGGGTCTTGGTTTTGTCATATAGTAAAGACCAAGAACCATATCTTGTGAAGGTACTGTGATAGGAGCTCCATTTGCAGGATTTAAAATATTGTGTGATGCCAGCATCAATATTTGTGCTTCCAAAACAGCATCATTACCAAGAGGTAAGTGAACAGCCATTTGGTCACCATCGAAGTCAGCATTGAATGCTGTACATGCTAATGGGTGTAACTGAATAGCTTTTCCTTCTATCATTTTAGGTTGAAATGCCTGAATACCTAAACGGTGCAAAGTCGGAGCACGGTTAAGTAATACAGGATGTCCTTTCATGACATATTCCAAGATGTCCCAAACGACAGGATCTTTACGATCAACAATTTTCTTAGCTGATTTTACTGTTTTTACAATACCACGTTCAATTAACTTACGAATGACAAATGGTTTGTATAATTCAGCAGCCATGTCTTTTGGAAGTCCGCATTCGTGCATTTTTAATTCAGGTCCAACGACAATTACTGAACGTGCAGAATAGTCAACACGTTTACCTAATAAGTTTTGACGGAAACGACCTTGTTTACCTTTCAAACTATCAGATAAAGATTTAAGAGGACGATTAGCATCTGCTTTAACAGCAGTTGACTTACGCGTGTTGTCGAATAATGAATCTACAGCTTCCTGCAACATACGTTTCTCGTTTCTCAAAATAACTTCAGGAGCTTTTATCTCTATAAGTTTCTTAAGACGATTGTTACGAATAATAACACGTCTGTATAAGTCATTTAAATCTGAAGTTGCAAAACGTCCACCATCAAGAGGAACCAAAGGTCTCAATTCGGGTGGAATAACAGGGATTACTTTCATAATCATCCATTCAGGCTTGTTAACGTTTTTCGAAGCTCTGAATGATTCGATCACTTGTAAGCGTTTTAATGCTTCTGTTTTACGTTGTTGTGATGAGTCGTTGCTTGCTTTATCACGTAATTCATATGATAAGCTATCCAAATCCAAACGTGTAAGCATATCGTAAACGGCATCTGCGCCCATTTTTGCGATAAACTTATTAGGATCTGTATCTTCCAACAAATAATTTTCGCGAGGAAGAGAATCAACTATGTCGAGGTATTCCTCTTCAGTTAGTAAATCTCCTTCTGCTAAATCGGTACGTATACCGGCTTGTATAATCACATATTTTTCGTAATATATGATTGCATCCAATTTTTTAGTTGGCAATCCTAAAAGATAACCAATTTTGTTTGGTAATGAGCGAAAATACCAAATGTGTGCAACAGGAACAACTAATTGTATGTGTCCCATTCTTTCACGACGTACTTTCTTTTCTGTTACTTCAACACCGCAGCGGTCGCAAACGATACCCTTATAACGGATGCGTTTGTATTTTCCGCAATGACATTCATAGTCCTTTGTAGGACCAAAAATGCGTTCGCAAAACAGACCATCACGTTCAGGTTTGTATGTGCGGTAGTTTATGGTTTCCGGTTTTAGGACCTCGCCACTCGACTGCTCTAGGATTTCTTCCGGAGAAGCCAATCCAATAGCTATTTGCTTGAAGTTTGTCTTTACTTTATTATCTGTTCTAAATGCCATAGTGCTTTCTTTTTACTCTAAGTTGATGCTAAGACCTAAACCACGTAACTCATGTAATAATACATTGAGTGATTCCGGAATACCAGGTTGCGGTAGTGGATCACCTTTAACAATAGCTTCGTAAGCTTTTGCACGTCCCATAACGTCATCTGACTTAATAGTCAAGATTTCTTGTAATACGTGCGCAGCACCAAATGCTTCCAATGCCCAAACTTCCATTTCACCAAAACGTTGACCACCAAATTGAGCTTTACCTCCAAGTGGTTGTTGAGTAATTAAAGAGTACGGTCCGATTGAACGTGCGTGCATCTTATCATCAACCATATGGCCTAATTTCAGCATATAAATAACGCCTACAGTTGCAGCTTGGTCGAAGCGTTCACCTGTTCCACCATCATACAAGTAAGTTTTACCATAACGAGGAATGCCGGCTTTATCTGTCCATGTATTAAGGTCATCTATAGTTGCGCCATCAAAAATTGGTGTAGCAAATTTAACTCCTAATTCTTTGCCAGCCCAGCCTAAAACAGTTTCAAAAATCTGTCCAAGGTTCATACGAGAAGGCACACCCAGAGGGTTTAGGACAATGTCAACAGGCGTACCATCTTCTAAGAATGGCATATCTTCTTGACGTACAATTCTTGATACTATACCCTTGTTACCATGGCGTCCTGCCATCTTATCACCGACGCGAATCTTACGTTTCTTAGCAATATAAACTTTGGCTAATTTGATAATACCTGAAGGTAATTCATCTCCAATAGTCATATTGTATTTTTCGCGTTTAAGCTGTGCGTCTAGTTCTTTATAGCGGCGTAAATAGTTTTGAATTACATCGCGAATCAAATCGTTTTTGTGTGCATCAGTTGTCCACTTGGTTGTTTGTACGCTTGTGTAATTAATGTCCATTAATTGCTTTTGTGAGAACTTATTGCCTTTTGCAATAACATCTGCATCCAAAAAGTCTTTAACTCCTTGCGAAGTTTTTCCGTTTGTAAGCTCCATCAATTTACTAACTAAAATAGTTTTCAATTGTAAAGTTTCTTCTTCGAAGTTTTCTTCTAATTTGGCCATTGTTAATTTCTCGGCATTCTTTGATTTCTTGTCCTTTTGAACTTTTGCGAACAAGCGTTTGCCAATAACTACACCATGTAATGAAGGTGATGCTTTTAAAGATGCGTCTTTAACGTCACCAGCCTTATCACCAAATATAGCACGTAACAATTTTTCTTCAGGAGAAGGATCTGACTCGCCTTTAGGAGTGATTTTACCAATTAGAATATCACCAGGTTCGATTAGTGCACCAATGCGAACTATACCTGTTTCATCTAAATCTTTTGTTGCATCTTCGCTTACGTTTGGAATATCAGAGGTTAATTCCTCCATACCGCGTTTTGTTTCACGAACTTCCAATGTGTATTCGTCAACATGCACAGAAGTGAAAATATCTTCACGTACAATGCGCTCGTTAATAACGATGGCATCCTCGTAATTATATCCTTTCCAAGGCATGAATGCAACTTTTAAATTGCGTCCGATTGCCAATTCACCATTCTCCGTAGAATAACCTTCTGTCAGAATCTGACCTTTTGTGACACGCTCTCCTTTTTTAACAATAGGACGTAAGTCAAAGGTTGTACTTTGATTGGTCTTTTGAAATTTAGAAATATGATATTCTTTTATAGGACTATCGAACATGACAAATAATTCTTCGTCTGAGTAATCATATTTTACTTTAATGCAAGTTGAATCAACAAATTCAATAATACCATCACGTTCAGCTGTAATCTGTGTGCGTGAATCGCGAATTAATTGACCTTCCAATCCTGTTCCAACAATAGGAGCTTCGGCATGTAACAAAGGTACTGCCTGTCTCATCATGTTTGAACCCATTAAAGCACGGTTAGCATCATCGTGTTCCAAGAATGGAATTAATGCAGCTGCAATAGAAGCAATCTGTTGTGGAGCTACGTCCATGAATTCTACTTCTTCCGGTAAAACAACGGGGAAATCACTATCTTTGCGAGATTTAACCTTGGCACGTATAAAATGACCTTTGTCGTCAAGAGGAGCATTACCTTGAGCGATAATCTTGCCCTCTTCTTCTTCGGCGGTCATATACAATATGTCTTCTTTTTTTAAATCAACTGTTTTATTAGCAACCTTACGATATGGAGTTTCGATAAATCCAAGATTATTAATTTTTGCATATACGCATAAAGACGAAATCAAACCGATGTTTGGACCTTCAGGGGTTTCAATCGGGCAAAGACGTCCATAATGTGTATAGTGTACGTCACGAACCTCAAATCCTGCACGTTCACGAGACAAACCGCCAGGTCCTAATGCTGATAGACGGCGTTTGTGTGTGATCTCAGCCAATGGATTGGTTTGATCCATGAATTGAGAAAGTGCATTTGTTCCAAAGAACGTGTTGATTACTGACGATATTGTTTTTGCATTAATCAAGTCAATAGGAGTAAATACTTCGTTGTCGCGTACATTCATACGTTCACGAATTGTGCGTGCCATACGTGCAAGTCCAACTCCAAATTGGTTGTATAATTGCTCTCCAACAGTACGTACACGACGATTACTTAAGTGATCGATATCATCAACGTCTGCCTTTGAATTTAAAAGTTGTATTAAATATTGAATAATAGCAATAATATCCTCCTTAGTTAAAACTTTAATTTCAGGAGATATATCCAGATTCAATTTTTTGTTTATACGATAACGACCTACATCACCTAAATCGTATCTCTTTTCAGAGAAGAACAGGTTGTTAATAACCTCGCGTGCGCTAGCATCGTCTGTAGGTTCTGCGTTACGTAATTGACGATATATATAATATGTTGCTTCTTTTTCCGAATTACTTGGATCTTTTTGCAATGTATTATATATTATGGTGTAATCAGATTGGTTTGTATCTTCTCTGTGCAACAAAATTGTTGAAACATTTGCTTCTAGTATAGTGTCGATGTGTTCTGTTGACAAAACTGTTTCACGATCGATTATAACTTCGTTACGATCAATTGAAACAACTTCGCCGGTATCTTCATCAACAAAATCTTCAACCCATGTTTTCAACACGCGTGCAGCCAATGTACGACCAACAGATTTCTTTAAACTCGCCTTTGATACTTTAACTTCTTCTGCAAGGTTGAAAATTTCCAAAATATCTTTGTCGCTTTCAAATCCGATTGCTCTTAAAAGTGTAGTAACAGGCAATTTTTTCTTTCTGTCGATGTATGCGTACATGACATTGTTAATGTCTGTCGTGAATTCTATCCACGAACCGCGGAACGGTATAATTCTTGCCGAATATAACTTTGTACCGTTTGCGTGCATGCTTTTTCCAAAGAAAACACCGGGTGAACGATGTAACTGTGAAACGATTACGCGTTCAGCTCCGTTAATGACAAAAGTTCCCTTTTCTGTCATATAAGGGATTGGCCCCAAATATACGTCTTGTATTACAGTTTCGAAGTCTTCATGATCGGGATCGGTGCAGTACAATTTCAGCTTTGCCTTTAAAGGGACACTGTAAGTTAATCCACGGTCTATGCATTCTTGAATGCTATACCTTGGTGGATCTACATAGTAGTCCAAAAATTCAAGGATGAAATTATTACGAGTATCTGCTATTGGAAAATTTTCCGCAAATACTTTATACAAACCTTCGTTCTTGCGTTTTTCGGGCGGGGTATCAAGTTGGAAAAAGTCCTGGAACGACTTCAATTGTACCTCCAGGAAATCTGGGTATTCCAACGGATTTTTAATGGAAGAAAAATTTATTCTTTGGTTACTCATACGAGAGGTCTATCAACATGGTTAATGAACTCGTGATTGCCTTATTCTCGGTGGAATAGAACACCACTTTATTTATAAACATAAAAAGGCTTAGAACCTTATTTCTAAGGTTCTAAACCGAATTTCCTGATTAACAGGATGTTAGTTTACTTCAATTCAACTTCAGCACCAGCTTCTGTTAATTGTTTTTTCATGTTCTCAGCATCGTCTTTTGACAATCCTTCTTTGATTACTGAAGGAGCAGCATCAACTAAATCTTTAGCTTCTTTCAAGCCAAGACCTGTCAATTCTTTTACTAATTTTACGATTGCCAATTTATTTGCACCAGCGGCTTTCAAAGCAACATCAAAAGATGTTTTTTCTTCAGCAGCAGGAGCAGCAGCACCAGCAGCAGGAGCAGCTACGGCTACAGCAGCAGCTGCAGGTTCGATACCATATTCGTCTTTCAAAATTTTAGCTAGTTCATTTACATCTTTTACTGTCAAGTTTACTAACTCTTCTGCAATTTTTTTCAAATCTGCCATTGTTTTATGATTTAAAATAAGTTACTAATAAATTAATTATAAATTTTTTATTCTTTCTCGCCTAATGTTTTCAGCACGCCTTGTATTGTACTTCCGCCTGATTGCAAAGCCGATAGTACGTTTTGCATAGGAGACTGTAACATACCGATAATATCGCCGAGAAGTTGTTCCTTTGATTTCAAAGAAACCAATGTATCTAATTGGTCTTCGCCAAAATAGAAACATTCTTGTACATAAGCTGCTTTCAAGACAGGTTTGTCATTGTTAGCCTTATCTTTCTTCATTTGTTTGATAAGACTAGCAGGTGCATTACTGTTATTTGAAAACATGATCGATGTGGAACCCTTTAAAACGTCGAATAACGGAGTATAGTCCGCACCCGTAGCTTCAAGAGCTTTTTGGAACAAGGTGTTTTTTACAACTACCAATTTTACGTCTTGTTGAAAGCAATTTTTTCTAAGTACGTAAGTACGTTCAGCGTTTAAGCCTGATGTATCTGTAACATAGAAATGGCTATATTGTCCTAGCGCATCTTTCAATTGACTTATTACTTTGCTTTTATCTTCCTTTTTCATAACATTGTTTTTTTTTAAGTTATTCAGCAGATTTAGGGTCGATTTTCAGACCTTTGCTCATTGTGCTGGAAAGATAAATGCTCTTAATATAAACACCTTTAGAAGAAGATGGTTTCAGTTTGTTCAACGTTGAAATAAACTCTTTTGCATTCTCTTCAATCTGTTTAGGAGTGAAAGATACTTTGCCGATAGAGGTATGTACAATACCTGATTTATCAACTTTGAAATCTATTTTACCTTGTTTTACTTCTCTTACAGCCTTGCCAACTTCATTTGTAACTGTGCCGCTCTTAGGGTTTGGCATTAAGCCACGAGGGCCTAAAACACGACCTAGAGCACCAATCTTACCCATGATAGAAGGCATTGTGATGATAACATCAACATCTGTCCATCCACCTTTAATCTTTTCGATGTACTCGTCAAGTCCGACATAATCGGCACCAGCTGCTTTCGCATCTGCTTCCGCGTCGGGTGTACATAAAGCAAGAACCCTAACTGATTTACCTGTTCCATTAGGCAAAGAGACAACGCCTCTTACCATTTGGTTAGATTTACGAGGGTCAATACCCAAACGAACGTCTATATCTACAGACGCGTCGAATTTTGTGGTACTTATTTCCTTTACCAAAGCAGATGCTTCTGCAAGTGAATAGTTTTTACCTACTTCAATCTTTGCAGCAGCCAATTTTTGGTTTTTTGTCTGTTTACTCATTTTTTAAAAATTGAAGTGTTAGTTACTTGCAGGGAATTCTCCTTTTATAGAAATACCCATGCTTCTTGCTGTTCCGGCTACCATACGCATTGCAGATTCAACTGTAAAACAGTTTAAATCGGGCATTTTATCTTGAGCGATTACTCTTACTTGATCCCAAGTAATTTCAGCAACTTTTTTACGGTTCGGTTCTGCAGATCCGCTTTTTTGTTTGGATATTTCCAACAATTGGATTGCTACCGGAGGCGTTTTGATGATAAAATCGAACGATTTATCTGAGTAATACGTAATAACTACAGGTAATATTTTACCTGCTTTGTCTTGTGTTCTGGCATTAAACTGTTTGCAAAACTCCATTATATTGATACCCTTAGAACCTAAGACAGGACCAATAGGAGGAGACGGATTTGCTGCACCGCCTTTAACTTGCAATTTGATTTGTCCAGCAACTTCTTTTGCCATATTATCAAATACTAATTGTTAATAAAAAAATGATATGCGAATCGGAACAATTAAAGCGTAACCTTTTACTGTTCTTTTTCTACTTGCATAAAGCTCAATTCAAGCGGGGTTTTCCGCCCAAAAATCATGACCATAACCTTCAGTTTCTTTTTCTCGTTATTTACTTCTTCGATTATACCGGAGAAGTCGTTGAAAGGTCCTGAAATTACTTTTACGGTTTCACCCACAAAGAAAGGCACTGTCAATTCTTCTTCGTTTTCTTGAAGTTGATCTACCGTACCTAAAATACGATTGACTTCCGATTGACGAAGTGGAGTTGCATTTGCTGAATTACCTCCTAAGAAGCCGATAACATTAGGAATGTTCCTTAGATAATGAACAATTTCTCCTGTCAGAGTAGCTTCTACAAGTACATAACCTGGCAAATAGCTCCGTTCTTTGATTGTCTTTTTACCGTTACGGATTTGATATACTTTTTCCGTAGGAATTAGAACCTGAAATACGTAGCTGTGGAGTGCAGGGTTATTTTTAATCTCTGCATCAAGGTACTCACGTACTTTGTTTTCCTTACCACTGATAGCACGTAAAACGTACCATCTTTTTTCCGTTGACTCAGACATCCTTAATCCTCCGTATTAGCTTATCAAACCGTAAATTAACTTCATTATTTCTTCAAAACCAAGGTCGATTAACCAAATTATCAAAGCCAGTATTAGGGAAGCTACTAGTACGATGATTGAACTATTGGTTAATTCCTTTGCGGTTGGCCAAGAAACTTTATGAACGAGTTCGTTGTAAGATTCTTTGATATAATTTACTACCTTCATGGTTAGTTATTTTGTTTGCACGGGTCGAGAGGCTCGAACTCCCGACACTCGGTTTTGGAGACCGATGCTCTACCAACTGAGCTAGACCCGTATGTAAAATAGATTTCTCTAAATCACGTTAAATTTTCTTTGGATACTTCTCAGTTGTTAGAGCATACCTTAATAATATTTCTGGCAACTGAGCTAGACCCGTATGTAAAATAGATTTCTCTAAATCACGTTAAATTTTCTTTGGATACTTCTCAGTTGTTAGAGCATACCTTAATAATATTTCTGGCAACTGAGCTAGACCCGTATGTAAAATAGATTTCTCTAAATCACGTTAAATTTTCTTTGGATACTTCTCAGTTGTTAGAGCATACCTTAATAATATTTCTGGCAACTGAGCTAGACCCGTATGTAAAATAGATTTCTCTAAATCACGTTAAATTTTCTTTGGATACTTCTCAGTTGGTAGAGCATACCTTAATAATATTTCTGGCAACTGAGCTAGACCCGTATGTAAAATAGATTTCTCTAAATCACGTTGTAAAACTATCTACGAAGGTTCGCCTTGCAGAGAACCTTCGTAGATGTGTTTCAGGTTGATTAACCTACTATTTCGGTAATTTGACCAGAACCTACTGTACGTCCACCTTCGCGGATAGCGAAACGTAAACCTACGCTGCAAGCTACTGGGAAAATTAATTTAACAGTGATTTCCAAGTTATCGCCTGGCATTACCATTTCTACACCATCAGGTAAACTGATTTCGCCGGTTACATCCAATGTGCGGATATAGAATTGAGGACGATATTTGTTGTGGAATGGAGTGTGACGACCACCTTCTTCTTTTTTCAAGATATAGACAGAAGCCTTGAACTCATCGTGAGGAGTAACTGCTCCCGGGTGAGTAATAACCATACCGCGTTTGATATCATCTTTATCGACACCACGAAGTAATAAACCTACGTTATCACCAGCTTCGCCTTGATCTAACAATTTGCGGAACATTTCAACACCTGTAATAACTGATTTTTTACCCTCAGCACCTAAACCTATGATTTGAACTTCATCACCAACTTTAACGATACCGGTTTCGATACGTCCTGTAGCAACAGTTCCACGACCTGTAATTGAGAATACGTCTTCAACAGGCATCAAGAAAGGTTTCTCAACGTCACGTTTTGGTAACTCAATCCAAGTATCAACAGCAGCCATTAATTCCATTACTTTTTCTTCCCATTCTGAAACGCCGTTTAATGCGCCTAGAGCAGAACCACGGATAATAGGTGTGTTGTCGCCATCGAAATCGTAGAAACTTAAAAGTTCACGCATTTCCATCTCTACTAAATCCAACATTTCAGGATCGTCAACTATATCGCACTTGTTCATGAATACAACAAGACGAGGAACGTTTACCTGACGAGCTAACAAAATGTGCTCACGTGTTTGAGGCATTGGACCATCAGTTGCAGCAACAACGATGATTGCACCATCCATTTGAGCAGCACCAGTTACCATGTTTTTAACATAGTCAGCGTGTCCCGGACAGTCTACGTGTGCGTAGTGACGGTTCTCTGTTTTGTATTCTACGTGTGATGTGTTAATTGTTATACCACGTTCTTTTTCTTCCGGTGCGTTATCGATTTGAACGAATGATTTAACTTCGGAAAGTCCTTTTTTTGCCAAAACTGTAGTAATAGCAGCTGTTAGAGTTGTTTTACCATGGTCTACGTGACCGATAGTACCAATGTTTACGTGCGGTTTCGACCTGTCAAATTTGTCTTTTGCCATAATTGTACTTTTTATTAGTTAGGATTATCTTGATTGTTAATACGCGCTATTGAGAGAGCCAATAACGGGACTTGAACCCGTGACCTCGTCCTTACCAAGGACGCGCTCTACCAGCTGAGCTATATCGGCAAAAAAGAGCGGGAAACGGGACTCAAACCCGCGACCCTCAGCTTGGAAGGCTAATGCTCTATCAACTGAGCTATTCCCGCATTTTTTTGTCAATCTTGCAAATTATCCTGCAATTCAGTGGGCAGTGATGGATTCGAACCACCGAAGTTTAAAACAGCTGAGTTACAGTCAGCCCCATTTGGCCACTCTGGTAACTGCCCATTACATAGGACAAAACCTATTTTTTTTTGAGCCTCTTGTCGGATTCGAACCAACGACCCCGAGATTACAAATCACGTGCTCTGGCCAGCTGAGCTAAAGAGGCATTCTTGGCTAAAAAGCCGTTCTAACATAGGTTTGTTAAAACGGCTTGCAAATGTAGGTGTTTTTTTTATATCTGCAAAATAATTGAATAAAAAAATCACTTTTTTATAGTCAAAAGTCTGAAACTGTAGCTATATGTGTTATTACTAGGTATTTGTGGTTTTAATACTCTATTGTTTCTTTTCTTTTGCTTTGATTAGTTGTTTTTGTAGTGCTTCGGCGCATTCATCTATAGCCTGTTCGAAGGAATCTGCTGTTTTTTCTGCAAATAGTTCTAAATGTGGTGCAGATAATTTAATTGTGGCTGTTTTATTTACTGATGTTTCCGGCTTAACTACTTTAAGAGTGACATCTATTGTGCTTATTCCTTCGTAGAAACGATCTAATTTTTCCATGCGTTTCAGAATGAATGATTGAAGTTTTGCTGTAGCATCAAATTTAATTGCTTGAATGTTTAATTCCATAATTTTTCCCTTTCTTTAATTAATGGTTATTTTTATTGTTTCTAGGGTGTGCTTGTTTGTATATTGATCTCAATTGTTCAAATGATGTGTGTGTGTATATTTGTGTTGCAGATAAATTTGCATGTCCTAATAAATCTTTCACGGCATTTAGTTCGGCTCCGTTGTTCAGCATACCACTGGCAAATGTATGTCTTATTACGTGTGGACTTCGCTTGTCAAGCATACTTACAGTACTCATTTTGTCTTTAACTACTCTGTATATAAAGTTGGGATAAGTTGAGCATCCTTTATCTGTCACAATAAATGAATCTGTATTCCCAAATAGACTCTTCTTTAAATTAATGTAATTTTCTGCCTTTACTTTTAATATGTTACTAATAGGTATTAGTCGCTCTTTATTCCCTTTACCCATTACACGCAAAGTTAGCGAAAAAAAATTAAAGTCTTCATCTTTTATTGTTATTAATTCGGCTCTACGAATACCGGTGTCATACAAAGTTTCCAAAATAATATCATCTCTTGAATCGGAAAAATTGTCAACAATCGGATTATCAGAGAGTACGCTTTCTATTTCGGAGTCTTTAAAAAAATATGGAAGTTTTTTACCTGTTTTTTGTGCGCTAACTTTTGCTAGTGGATCACCAATATTTGAATTGTGTTTTCTGCAAAATTTATAGAATGAACGGAGCGCAGAAATCTTTCTGTTGATGGATGTGGATGTTAACTTGGTATCTTTTAGTGAAATAATCCAATCTCTAACATAATCAGATTTAACTTCGGTAAGGTTTTGTGTGTTGTATTTGTCACTAACGAACAATGAGAATTGTTCGAGGTCTTTTTTATATGCAAAAACAGTATGGGAAGAAAAATTCTTCTCATACTGCAAGTATTGTAAAAAAGCACTAATCATGTTCGCTGCTATTTGCTATTATATTGCAAATATAGCGAATCAGAAACAGAATAAAAAATTATTCTTCGCCTTGTTGTAGTTGTTGTACGTAGATTGCATGAATCATGCGTTCGCGGGATACTTCAGATGGTTTGCTAAATGCCTGACGTTTACGTAATTCTTTAACAACACCGGTTTTTTCGAATTTGCGTTTAAATTTCTTCAAGGCTCTTTCAATGTTCTCGCCTTCTTTTACAGGTACTACGATCATATATTAATAAATTAAATTTATAGTCGGATTTTTGAGGGGGCAAAGTTACGTAAAGCTTTTTTATTAACAAACTTTTCTTTCATTTTTTTTGAAAAAAGATGCAGAAAACTATAACTTTGCACATTATATAATTCTATGTACGTTTGAAATGAGTGAAACAGTCGGACATTTGTATGAATTACGTTGCATGATGAAAGAATATGGAGTGTCAGCCTGTCTGATTCCCCAAGCAGATCCTCATCAAAGTGAGTATTTAGAAGATCATTATAAGGTTCGTGAATATTTCAGTGGCTTTACCGGCTCTGCAGGTTTATTAGCAGTTTCTTTGACTGATGCCGGTTTGTGGACGGATTCTAGATATTATTTGCAGGCATCAGAACAATTGCAATTGTCAGGAATTAAATTATATAAACAAGGTCTGACAGATACAATATCGTATGATAAATGGTTATACAATCAAGTAGGAGATTGTGGTGTTGTAGTTGTAAATGCAAATAATATATCTGTAAATGAATGGATTAGACTAAGCAAAATAGTAAAACTAAAAGACGACGACAGTTTTGAAGGTTTATGGCTTAATAGACCTACACTTAGTGATAGTAAAATCTTTATACATGATGTAAAATACTCAGGAAAGAGCGTAGATAAAAAACTTACTGAATTTAGAGAAGCAATTTTGGATGCGAAAGCAGATTGCTGCATTCTTACTGTTTTGGACGAAATCGCTTGGCTGTTAAATATTAGAGCTTTTGATGTTCCGCATAATCCGGTAGTAAGATCATATCTTATTGTAAACAAAGATGAATGTATTTTATTTGTGGATTTAAACAAACTTAGCCCTGAACTAGTCAAATACTTCGCTATAAATAATATTTCAGTACGTGAATATGATGAAGTGGGTGTGTTTATAAGTAATATGCAAAATGTTAGAGTTTTGTATGATGCAGATAAGATGTCATTTAGATTGTATTCTAAATTTTCATCTACGATAATCGCTATTTGTAAGACCTCTTTCGTATCAGCAATGAAAGCAGTTAAAAATGATACTGAAATACGCGGTTTCAAGAACGCTATGAAGAGGGATGGAGTAGTTTGGGTAAAGTTCTTACGATGGTTTGAACTAAATCAACAAAATGGCATAAAAATGACAGAACGTTCGGTTATGAACGAACTAAGAAAGCTAAAATCGGAGCAAAATGGTTTTGTTGAAGAGAGTTTTGAAACAACAGTCGGATATGGTAAACATGCTGCAATTGTGCATTATGCAGCTACAGAACAAAGTGATGCTGTGATTAAAAATTCAGGTCTATTGTTGATTGATACAGGTACTCAATATTTGGATGGAACAACAGATACAACTAGAACTTTGGCTTGCGGTTCATTGACTCAGCAAGAAAGAATCGATTATACATTGGTTTTAAAGGGCCATATAGCATTGGCGCAGGCTATATTTCCATTAGGTACTAAGGGTTCGCATATAGATATTTTGGCTCGTCAATATTTATGGCAAAAAGGACTTGATTATGGGCACGGAACGGGTCATGGTGTAGGACATTTTTTAAATGTACATGAAGGATATGCTAGAATCAGCCCACGTGAAAATGGTCCGATTATTGAAGCCGGATTTACTTTTACTAATGAACCTGGTTTGTATCGTGAGGGATGTCATGGCATTCGTATTGAAAATATGCTTTTAGTTGTAGATGATAAGAAAACTGAAAATACTAAGTTTTTACGTTTTGAAACATTAACTTTGGTCCCGATTGATATGAAAGCAATTGATTTGAGTTTACTTGATGAAAATGAAAGAAATTACCTGAATAATTATCATAAAAGGGTGATTACATTATTATCACCATTGTTAAATGAAGAAGAAAATAATTGGTTAAAAAATACTTTATATGAAATTTAAATTTTTGTTTGCAGCTATTTTGTCAGGCATTATGTTTACTGTTAATGCCAAAGAAAATCTTAATATTCAAGTAAAATCTACTGATTTAGCCGGGCAGCAAGTCTTTTTGGGTCAATACTATATGAGTAAGTTGTACACCAAGGATTCAATAATGCTAGATAAGAATGGCAGAGGAACTTTTGTAAGCAAAGAAAAATATCCGGAGGGTTTATATGTAATGTATTTCTCAGATTCTAAGTATTTTGATGTTCTTTTGTCTGATAAACAGCAGTTTACTATTAAGATTGATACTACAGATATACCAAAGAATATAGTGTTTGAAGGAGCTGAGGAGACAAAAGCTTTTCATGATTATTCTCAGTTTTTGCTACAAAAGCAAATAAACGGAAAGGCATTGAATGAACGCAAAAAACAATCTAAAGACTCATCCGAAATTAAGTCGATTGAAGCAGAATTAGATTTACTGAATATTGAAGTAAAAACAAGACAAAATGATTTGATGGCTCAATATAAGGGCGGAATGTTAGAATTGTTCCTAAAAGAATTAGTCGTTCCTGAATTTAAAGAAACAGAATTGCCTGCAGGCAGTAAAAATCCGGATTCGATAAAGGCCATAAATCGCTATGTGTTTTATAAACAACATTATTTTGATAACGTAGATTTCTCTGATGAGAGAACATATAGAACGCCATATATCGGAAACACTCTGCAATTGTATCTAGATAAGGTGTTGGTGCAATCGTACGATTCGATAATACCACCTGCAATAAATCTAATAGAACGTAGTAAGGGTTCGGAGAAGGCATTTCAGTCAATGTGTAGTTTTATGTTAGATTACTCCTTGAAAAGTAAAATTATGGGTATGGACAGCCTAATGGTTACAATAGGAAAGAAGTATTATTTGTCGGGCGAGGCAAAATGGGCTGATTCTACTTTACTTTCAAATCTTGCAAAAGAAATTAAAAAGATAGACAAATCATTGGTCGGCATGAAGGCACAGAACATAGCTTTGTGCGATACACTTGGTCAATATCATTCTATATACGATATGGGTGGATCTCAACTTACAATTTTATTTTTTTACGAACCATCGTGCGGACATTGTAAAAAGACAAGTCCTTTATTGAGAGATTTTTACGACAAATACAAAGATGATCCTCGTATTAAAGTTATTGCCGTATATATGCTAACAGACCAGGAAGAATGGATGAAGTTTTTGAAAGAGATTAAAATGGAGAATATGACAAATGTGTGGGATCCTTATAGAACATCTTATTATTGGCAATGGTACGACACATCTTCAACGCCTATGATTTATGTTTTAGATAAAGATTATAAGATTTTTGCAAAGAAAATTGATGTAGAGACTTTAGAGATGATTGCTAAATACGAGCTAAAATAAGTATTCATATAATATTAAATAAACAAAAGATGGCACTTATTAAATCTGTTAGGGGATTTGAACCAAAAATAGGCAATGACTGTTTTTTAGCCGAAAACGCAACAATTGTAGGCGATGTAGAAATTGGCGAAGGATGCAGCATTTGGTTTAATGTCGTGTTGAGAGGAGATGTAAATAGTATTCGTATAGGAAAT
Source organism: Bacteroidota bacterium (assembly GCA_022708465.1). Taxonomy (GTDB): domain Bacteria; phylum Bacteroidota; class Bacteroidia; order Bacteroidales; family Paludibacteraceae; genus Enterocola. Next base: position 24,976 of record JAKIYQ010000012.1, read on the forward strand.
CATGTTAATATACAAGATGGTTCAGTATTACATACTTTGTACCAGAAATCAACAATAGAAATAGGTGATTATGTTTCAATAGGACATAATGTTACTATTCATGGTGCGCAAGTTAAAGACTATGCTTTAATTGGAATGGGTGCTACAGTTTTAGATCAAGCCGTTGTGGGTGAAGGTGCTATTGTAGCGGCGGGAGCATTAGTTCTATCCAATACAATTATCGAACCTAATACCATTTGGGCGGGGGTTCCTGCTAAATTTGTAAAAAAAGTTGACCCTGAGCAGTCAAAAGAGATCAACCAAAAGATTGCACATAACTATGCCATGTATGCAAGTTGGTATAAATAAAATTATTAACTTTGTGGTCTATTAAAAATACAAAATATGCCTGATACAGGGAAACAATTTGATGCTGCCATTGCGCAATGTAAGGCTGTTTACGTAAAAAAGATGGATGACTATGGTCCTGCTTGGCGTATACTGCGCCCGGAATCAGTAACTGATCAAATATTTATAAAAGCAAATCGCATTAGAAGTTTAGAAACAAAAGGCGAGTCTCGTGTAAATGAAGGTATTCTTCCTGAGAATTATGCAATAATGGGATTGATCCAGTTAGAATTAGGGACTGCAGAAAAAGTAGATATGTCTTGCGAGCAAGCAATAATTCAATACGATAAGTATGCAGCAGAAGCTAAGAAGTTGATGATGGATAAAAATCATGATTATGATGAGGCTTGGCGTTCAATGCGTATAACCTCTTACACTGATTTAATCTTGATGAAACTTAATCGTACAAAACAGATTGAAGATCATTGCGGGAAAACAGAAATATCGGAAGGTATTGATGCAAATTATTTCGATATGGTTAATTATGCAGTGTTTGCGTTAATCAAATTGTCGGAGGACAAAGACTGATGAGACAGACAAAACGATGGATATTGATTATTTGTAGGTTTATTTTCGGCTTAACATTTCTGTTCTCAGGTTTAGTAAAAGCTGTAGACCCTCTTGGTACAACTTATAAAATTTCGGATTATCTTGACGCATTTAGCTTGGGATTTTTTTCTGATCTTTCGCTAGTATCAGCTTTTTTGTTGATAATACTTGAATTTACTATTGGTTTTAATCTGGTATTTGGAATTCAAGTAAAAAAAACAGCTTGGATAGCAGCTGCTTTTATGTTGGTAATGACTCCTTTAACTTTGTATTTGGCAATAGCAAATCCGGTTTCTGATTGTGGCTGTTTCGGAGATGCTTTAGTAATTACCAATTGGCAAACTTTTTATAAAAATTTGATATTGGATGCACTTTTGGTTCTGATTCTTGTATTTGCATCCGAAGATAGACCTATATTTAGTAATTGGGCATCATATATAATTATGTTGATTCCTGTCCTATCTTGTTTAGGATTAGAGCTATATTGCTATAATCATTTACCTATTATAGATTTCCGTCCTTACAAAGTCGGTAATAACTTACCTTCTTTGATGGTTATTCCTGATGACGCTCCTTCTGACGAATATAATATATCGTTCATATATGAAAAGGACGGTGTGCAAAAGGAGTTTAATTTGGAAAATTATCCGGCCGAAGATTCTACATGGACTTTCGTTTCACAAAATTCAGTTTTAATAAAACGTGGTTATGTACCACCTATTCATGATTTTTCAGTACAAACGGAAGATGGTGATATAACCGATTTGATTTTAGAAAACGAAGGATACACATTTTTGTTGATTAGTTCAAAGTTAGAAAAAGCAGACTTATCCAGACAAAAGGATATTAATGCATTATATGATTACATTAATAGTAAAAATATTTCTTTTTATTGTTTGACGTCTTCTTTTAATGATGATGTTGAGGCGTTTAAAACTACGAATAACGTAAAGTATCCTATTGGTGCAACTGACGAAATTACATTGAAAACCATAATAAGATCAAATCCAGGATTGGTTTTGTTGAAGGCAGGAAATGTAGTAGCAAAATGGCATTACAATGATTTGCCAACAAAAAATGAATTAAAACGTATTATTAAAAAATAGTAAAAACATGAGAAAAAACATTGTAGCAGGCAACTGGAAAATGAACAAAAACCTGCAAGAAGGTGTAGCTTTGGCTACCGAATTGAAAAACGTATTGGCTGGTCAAACACTTAAATGCGAAGTTATTATCGGAACTCCATTTATTCATTTAGCTACTGTTGCAGAATTGCTCAAAGGCAGTGTAATCAAAGTATCTGCTGAAAATTGTGCAGACAAAGAATCTGGTGCATATACAGGTGAAGTTTCTGCAGCCATGGTTAAATCTACAGGTGCTGAATATTGCATCTTAGGACACTCAGAACGTAGAGCTTATTACCATGAAGATTTTGCAATTTTAAAAGAAAAAGTTCAATTAGCATTGGCAAATGAATTGAAACCTATATTCTGTATAGGTGAGGTTAAAGAAGAACGTGAAGCAGGGAAACAAAATGATGTTGTAAAGGCTCAATTGGAAGGATCTGTATTTAGTTTAAGTGCAGCTGACTTTTCAAAAATAGTATTGGCTTATGAGCCGGTTTGGGCAATTGGTACAGGTTTGACAGCGACATCAGATCAAGCACAAGAAATCCATGCATATATACGTGGATTGATCGCTGCAAAATATGGTAAAGAAATTGCAGAAAACACAACTATTCTTTATGGTGGAAGTTGTAATGCAAAAAACGCAGCTGAATTATTCGCAAAACCAGACGTTGATGGCGGATTAATCGGTGGTGCATCTTTAAAAGCTCCTGATTTCAAAGCAATCATTGACGCTTTCAATTAATATGGCAAATTCCCTTATTTTTGCGACGGGAAATAGACATAAATTAGGTGAGGTGCAAAGCTTTCTTGGTGATAGCTTTGCACTTTCTTGTCTAAAGGATGTAGGAATTACAGAAGATATTCCCGAAACGGCTGATACTTTAGAAGGGAATGCACTGCAAAAGGCACTTTATGTGTATCATAAGTGTGGTTGTGCATGTTTCTCAGACGATACCGGCTTAGAAATAGAGGCTCTTAATGGCGAACCGGGTGTTCATTCTGCTCGTTATGCAGGCTCTCACAAGAATGACCAAGACAATGTAAAAAAAGTTTTGAAATTGTTACAAGGTGAAACAAATCGCAGAGCTCGTTTCAGAACTGTTATAGCTTATATTGATAAAAGTGGAGAAAGTAGATTCTTCGAAGGAGAAGTGCGTGGAACAATTATTGAATCATGTCATGGAACAGAAGGATTTGGATATGATCCGATATTTATGCCTGATGGATACGATTGTACTTTTGCTGAATTGTCTTTGAATGAAAAAAATAAAATAAGCCATAGGGCGCGTGCATTGCAAAAATTTTTACTATTTTTGAAACCATCATGAAACGATTTATTTCTTTGCTAATATTGTCGATAGCTACCAGTACGATAGCGAGTGCACAAATTGCTGTAGGATCGTGGAGAACTCATTTCTCATACAATTCAACAACGCAGGTTGTGCAAACTCCGAATAAAGTTTTTGGCGTTGCAGATAAAAGATTGTTTTCTATATCTAAAACCGACGAAACAATTGATACATATACTAAGATTGATGGATTTAGTGGAAATGGAGTTGAAAGAATCGCATATAACAAAGAAAAATCATTGTTGGTTATAGTTTATACCACTTCTGATATAGATATCTTGGATGCAGATGGAAATATATATAATATTCCCGATTTGTATAAAAAGAGTTTGGCTGTAGATAAAACCGTATATCAAATATACTTTAAAGGAAATTATGCTTATTTGTCATGCGGATTTGGTGTTGTAGTCTTAAATACCAAGAATATGGAAATATCTGATACCTACATAATTGGGGACGATGCGGCAATGAAGCCGGTATATGGCTTTGCATCAGATGACACTTATTTTTATGCCTTGATGGATGACAAAATTAAAAGGGCAAAAGTAAGCGGTGTAAACTTATTGGATTACAATAATTGGGAAGAAGGACAGATTTTGTTACCTGATGAATCCGCGGCTTTTAGAAATCTATATTATTATAGTAATTGCATAGTTGTAAGTAAAACAAAAGCATCTGCATATAAATATGATGGCCAGTCATGGCAAGTATTTTATGATAACTCTGAGCAAAAAAGAATTAATATATCAATTTCAGATGATAATCTGTTTGTATGTAACGAATCATCATTTCACATATATTCAAATTCCTGGACCAAAGAAAGCATAGAGAATATTAATGCTGAAGATATAGCTAGTGACGGTAGCGTTTATTGGATTGCAGGTAGTCATCGCGGAATTATTCGTATGGAGCCAAATAAAGATTATAAGTTTTATAAACCTGATGGACCATATATAAGTTCTGCACAAAGTATGACATACAGTAAAGGACGTATGTTATTTGCTCCGGGATATTCATGGATGGATAGAGGTAATGTAGAAGGAGCAGTCCTTATTTTCGACAATAATGTTTGGACATCGTATACCGGGACTTCAACAGATGCTGCTTCTATATCCCCGAATGGCATTTTTAAAGATATAGTTTCTGTTGCCGTCGACCCTGATAATGATAATCATATTTTTGCTACAACATATGGTGAAGGTGTATACGAGTTTCTTGATGGAAAGGCTGTTAAACTCTTTAATAATGAGAACAGTGTACTCGAAGATATTGGAGGTTTCGGTGTTCACTATGTTCGTGTTGACGGATTGACTTATGATGCAAAAAAGAATCTGTGGCTTGTTAATTCAGGTGCCGAATATGCTTTAAAATATATGACTCCCGATGGAATATGGCATTCTGCACCTAAGTATGCTTCAATATCAGGGCAGAGTACATTACAACAGATTGTTATTAACTCAAAAAAACAAAAATGGGTGAGGGCTGCCCGTTCTGCGAGTGGTGTTTTTGTATTAGATGACGGGAGTACGATTGATGAGGTTTCGGACGACAAATCAAGATTTTTTACCTCGTTTACAGATAAAGACGGGAATATTTTAAAGCCTCAGTACATTTATTCGATGGAAGAGGATAGGAGTGGAACAATGTGGCTTGGAACAAGTAATGGACCGATATTGATGAATAGCGTTAATAAGGTTTTTGATTCAAATTATACATGTTCTCGTATAAAGATTCCAAGAAATGACGGCACAAATTTGGCAGATTATCTATTAGATGGTGTTAATGTAAGAGCCATTGCTGTAGACGGGGCCGATAGGAAATGGTTGGGAACAGATAATTCGGGCTTGTATTTAGTATCGTCTGATGGTACGAAAACAATACATCATTTTACTACAGAAAACAGCCCATTGTCTAGTAATAATATTAATTCAATTAAACTTAATGAAGAAACAGGAGAGGTCTTTATTTCTACAGCTGATGGAATAGTGTCATACAGATCTGATTCTACAGAACCTGTTGATATTGCTGAGACATCTAAAGTTCACGTGTTCCCGAATCCTGTTAGACCAAATTATACGGGTCTCATTACAATTACAGGTTTAGAAGAGAACTCTTTAGTAAAAATAACAGATGCATCAGGAAACCTTGTATATGAGGGAACCTCGACCGGAGGATCAATATCATGGACAGGTAAAAATTATAGTGGTTCTTATGTTTCAGGGGGAATATATTTTGTTCACTGCTTTAATTCTAGTCAGGAAGAGAATAGAAGTGTTGCGGCTAAAATATTAATTGTTAGATGAATAAATTGACTCACATTTATCTTCCACTGCTTGTATATACATGCATCAATGCTTTATTTATTGCAAAATATTCATCTAGAATTTCTGTTTACTATGCTTGGTCTGTGCTGGCCTATGTTGTAGTATTGTTTGCAGTTTTTGCATTCTGTATTTATTATTTTCCAAAAAAATCAGAAAAGTTTTTTAAAGTTTGTGTTGGCGTTTCTGTTGTTCTATTTGTGGCAGCATCTTTGTTTTTGTCTTTTAATATTGATCCGAACGAGCTTAATGTAGATAGATGGTCTGCTATACACAACTTCTTATTTAATCTGTTGAATGGGGTGTTCCCGTATTCTGCCCAAACACATTTAGGCGGCTATGGTTCTCCCTTTCCTGTATGGCAGATTCTTCATTTACCATTCTATGCCTTAGGCAATGTAGGTTATTCATCTATTTTTGTAATACTACTATTTGTTTTATCCTTATGTAAAACGAGATCTTTTTTAATGGGTTTTAAGGCGATATTGCTCTTGTGTATGTCTCCTGCAGTATGGTATGAGATTACAGTGCGGAGTGATTTTATGGCTAATTTCCTTTTGTGTGCAACTGTTATTAATTACATGCATTACATCAAGTTTGACGCAGAACGCCATATTATTTTGTCTGCTTTAATAATAGGTATGTTTTTATCAACGCGTTGGGCTGCAGCAATTCCTTTTGCAGTATATCTATTCCCATCTTTTTACAAGTGGAATTTTAAAAAACAAGTTAGTTTAATCTTATTATCGTGTTTGGTTTTTGCACTTACATTTCTACCTTTCATTTTGTGGGATTATGAAAAATTATTGTTTTTTGATTATAGTCCATTTGTATTACAGACGCGTCAGGGTAGTACATGGGATTTATTATTATTAATACCAATTGCTATATGGACTGCTTTGAGGTTTCGGTCAAATAATGCTTCTTACGCATTTCAGATAGCCTTCGTGTTATTTATGTCGGTAGCAATCGCTTTTGTTCATTCTTCATTAAAACATGGAATGCAATATGGACTATTTGATCAATTTTATGATATATGCTATTTTAATATGTCATTAGTATTTGTAATACTAGGACTATCCATAAAAAATCAAGCCGACACTTCAAATGAAATATCGGCTTAATAAAATATAGTAAACAACTTATTTCTGCATCGTTAATATCTCAATACCATTGGCCGGTAGCTTAATGTTTAAGGTATTATCTTCAATATCAGTTTCATTACCAAATGTTGCTTTAAAATCTATTCCATTCATCATTTTTGGTAATGTTACATTAATCTCTTTGGCTTGAGTATTTCTATTAAACACAACGATTACTATTTCTCCAAAATAGTTACGTGCATAAACCCAAACATCGCGTTCAAGTTTCAACTCAATAAAGTCTCCATAAATAAGTGCTAAATTGCTTTTACGCAACTGTCCTAGGCGTGAAACAGTTTCAAGAACTCGTTGCTCATGTTTATTTAGTTGTTCATTGAAACGCATCATACGTCTGCAGTCCGGATCATTTGCACCAGGATCTCCAATCTCGTCTCCATAATATACAACAGGTACACCCGGAATGGTCATATTAAAAGCATTTAGCTGAATCAACTTGTCGTAGGCTGTTGTATCGCTTACAGTTATATTGCGCAACCATCCTGCAGCTTTAGAGTCTTCACCATATTTCATATCTCCCGAAGCGTATGAAATAAATCTTGCTCTGTCGTGATTGCCGCTAATGTAGCCCATCAAACTATGATTTCCATAAACCTTAAGACTCATATTAAGAGTATTGCTGATACGGCGGAAATCTTCTGAGTTTAAAGAAAACACAGAGGATGCATCATCTGATACATTGAAATCAAATTGCCCATCAAGCATACCTGAATTAACATAACTCCTAATTAATTGAGGGCTTCCGTATGATTCCCCAATCTGGTAGATTGTTCTATTCTCGGGTATTTCCACTTCAGTTTTT
>JAKIYQ010000063.1:0-7703 GCA_022708465.1 Bacteroidota bacterium
AAGTGCTGTTAACTTAGTAGCGAGCTTTGCAATAGATACATATTCAGTATCAGTTACATCAGGTACCGGTGGTAGTGTAAATAGTGTAAGTGGTACATATGACTATGATACAGAAATTGAACTAATTGCTACACCTGCCGCTAATTATCATTTCGTATCTTGGAGTGATGGTAATATAGAAAGCACAAGAACGATCACAGTATCAAGTGCTGTTAACCTAGTAGCGAGCTTTGCAATAGATACTTACACAGTATCAATATCATCAGGTTCTGGTGGAACAGTTAATACTGCAATTAATGGTACATATAACTATGGTTCAAGTGTAGAGCTAATAGCTACACCTTCTGCTAATTATCATTTTGTATCTTGGAATGATGGAGATATAAACGCAGTACGTCAAATAGTATTGGTTTCTGATATAACAATGACAGCAGAATTTGATATTAATAAACATACTGTTACATTAGCTTCAAATGGTAATGGTAGTGTTGAAGGAGACGGTGATTTTGATTATGATTCGGAAATTACAATAAAGGCAATTCCTGATTACGGATATACGTTTGATGAATGGAATGATGGTAACACCGAGGCAGAACGTGTAATAATAGTAAAAGAAAACGTAACTTATACTGCATCCTTTAAGAAAACGGTATCAATAGAAGATGCAACAAAAGAAGAACCGCATGTTTTTGCTAAAGGACGTACTATTTACATAATTGCACCAAATGCTAATTCAATAATAGTTTACGACAAAATAGGAAAAATACGAGGAACAAATGTTGCAAGTGTTACGGTTCCATATGCCGGTGTATATTTTGTTAAGATAGATAGTAAGACTTATAAATTAACTGTTTATTAGAACCGGACTATTGATTGTGCATTATAAAGTTCTTATGTAATTAAATGTCAGCCTCTATGGAAATGTTTTTTGATGTTTCTTTTGCATATTAACGAAAAATTTTTTATATCTTTGCAGAGGGTATTGGCAATAGCCGTACCCTCTGTTTTTATTTAATAAATTATATTTGAATGGATGTTGTAAAGGTTTTATATGTAACGCAGGAGATTTTTCCGTACTTGCCGGCATCGGAAGTATCAACAATTAGTAGAGAGTTACCGCAAGCCATCCAGGAGCAGGGTCGCGAAATACGTACATTTATGCCCAAATATGGTTGTATAAACGAACGAAGAAACCAATTGCATGAAGTAATACGTTTATCGGGTATGAATCTTATTATTGATGAAACTGATCACCAATTAATAATCAAGGTCGCATCAATTCAATCGGCAAGAATGCAAGTTTACTTTATAGATAACGATGATTATTTCCGCCGTAAATTCGTTGTAAAAGACGAAAATGGCAATGAATTTGAAGATAATGATGATAGAGCAATATTCTTTGCTCGTGGCGTTTTAGAAACTGTTAAGAAACTACGTTGGTCTCCTGATATTATACATTGTCATGGATGGATGTCAGCAATAGTTCCTGTATATGTTAAAAAGGCTTATAATGAAGATCCCTTCTTCGCAAATTCTAAGATTGTTTATTCAGTATACGATGATGAATATAAAAATCCATTTGGTAGTCGCTTGGCAGATAAAATGAAGATGGAAGGCATCTTAAAAGATGATTTGAAATCGGTTTTGGAGTCTGGCAGTTTTGAAAATCTTACAAAATTAGCTGTTGATTATTCTGATGGAGTTATTCAAGGAAGCAATGTTGTGAATCAAAATGTTGTTGAATATACAAAAAAATCACAAAAAATGTTCCTTCCATATCAGAGTCCTGAAAAATACGTACTTTCGTGCAATGAATTTTACGACCAAGTTTTAGGTCGTTGATTATCTATGAAGCCTATTAAGTTTGTATTTATTTTACTTTTTTCTATCATTTTGGCAGCTTGCCAAGATGTAAGTGATATAGGTGTTGTGATTCGTCCAAATACGGATTCCCTTGCTGTTATCAGTGATTCGTTTTATGTCGAAACTTCTACAATTCCGGCAGGTAGTATTTATTCAGAAAGTGATAAATTAGTATTGGGTAATTATACAGACGAGGTGTATGGATCCTTTAAAATCGATTTTTTATCTGAATTCAGATATCTTAGAGATTATGAATTCGAGGATAATTCATCTTCAGATTCATTATATCTTGTTATGTACTACAAAACATTTTTTGGCGATTCTTCGGCAGTACAAGAGGTCTCTGTTTATCAATTAGATAAACAAGCTCTTAATTTCTCAACTAACTACTATTCTGATATACAAGTAGATGAATTTTGCTCTTTTAGTACATTATTAGGTAAAACTACTTATACAGCCTACGATAGAACAATATCTGAAGCTACTCGCAGTGAATCAGGTTATTGCAATACGGTGAAAGTTAAGATGCCTAATGATATGAAAGATAGGCTTATGACTGATAAAGATATACTTAAAAGTCAAGATGCTTTTTTAGAGTTCTTCAAAGGCGTTTATGTGAAGAATACATATGGGAATCAAACTGTTTTGCAAATAGACTCTGTGAATTTAGAGTTGTCTTATAAATATATACCTGATATTTCTAAACCTGATTCGTTAATTTACAAGACTATAATTTTCCCTGCAAATAAAGAAACTTCAGAGGTTATACACATGGATCAAGTTAAGCTACCTGATTTATCAGAAAAACCGGATAGTATAGAATTCTTGACAACTCCGAATGGTGCTTTTATTAAAGTCAAGCTTCCATTAGATAGGATATATAAACGTATTGTTGAAGATCATCCTTCTAATATGCTAAATATTAATCATGCAACTTTAGTAGTTGAAGCAGCGTCAATACCTGATTATACAGGACGATTGGAACCACCTGCAGTTCTTATTTTAATTAGAGAAGCTGACATTGAAGCATTCTTCACGCAGAGTTTGTACCCTGCTCCAAATATATCAACAGTTTTGTCTATTTACGATTATGAGGATGATACCTATAAGTTTGATAATTTCGGAGACTATTTACAAACTATATTGGAATCAGGTCCTTCATCTTTTGCTGAAGTAGGGGATTTTGTCTTGATTCCTATTTCAGGAGCAACAGATATTGCAGGTACAAATGCTACCATAAGACACTTATTTAAACCTCGTGGCGTACGCATTCGAAGTGGTTCAAATACGAAATCGCCAATGCGTCTTACTGTTACTTATTCTGATTTGTAATATAAGTAGTCTTACATCTACTTATGGTATCTGAAGTTGCGTTTCTGTAAGCGTTTATTAAGCCTCCCGTTCCTAATAAGGTTCCACCAAAATATCTAACAACAACAATTATAGTGTTAGTCAGCTTTGCTGCTTCTAATTGTCTTAATATAGGTTTGCCTGCAGTCCCGGAAGGTTCTCCGTCATCAAATCCTCTGTATATTTCTGCATTGTTTCCAATCCTATACGCAAAGCATACATGTCGGGCTTTATGGTGCTCCTTTTTGTATTTATTTATGATTGATTTTGCTTCATCTACAGATTCTATGTGATGTGCAAATCCTAAAAATTTGCTACCTTTTTCCTTGTATATTCCTTCAGATACCTCTGAAATCGTTAAATATTCACTTCCCATTCTGCAAAAATACAACTAATTGTAAAAGAAATGTGTTAAAATGTGCTTGAATAATAATTATGTTTTTTAACTTTGCGCCTTATAAGGTGCAGATCTTTAAAAACTTAAAACATATAATATGAAAGGATTATTCCATTTTTACCGTTTTCTTAAGCTATGTGTGCTTTTAGGTGCCGTGGCTATGGTTTCTGTAGCTGAAGCTCAAAATCTTAAAAACAATGTCATTCCCAAAACAGACGTCAATTACGGCGATTTGATTTGTGGTAGTAATTTTTCTATTGCTGATAATGATGAAACTACAGACAAAACTCATTTTACGATTCCTGAAGTTTATGTGTATATGCCAACTTTGGCTAGTTTAAATTTAAACGGCATCTATTCAGAAGGTTTCTCTAATTGGTCAAATGGTGGATCGACAACTGCACCTAAGTATGCGATTATGAGTAACCCACAATTATTGAATGCATCATATCCTTCAATTACTGACGGCGTTAATCGTTTGATTGTTCATACGCCTCAAAGTCAAACAGAAATTGCTACATTAACATCAGCCGGTCATAGGGCAGGAACCCCGGTATATTTTAGAATGACTGTTAGAGAATTGACCGGTAATTCAGGAACATCTAAAATAGCAGTAAAATTAAATAATTATGGTGTTTATCAAGAAATTAGTGGTGGTCAAACTGTTGAGATCTCTAAATATATTGATAATGCAGCTAATATTGCTTCTGATGAAATCGAATTAATAATAGGCAAGGATAACTATAATGGAGGAGATAATTTTGTATTCGCAATTTCAGATGTAGTTGTAATGGGCGAACTTGGAGGTGCTATTGCATCATCAGTATCACTTGGTGAAGATAATAGATATGGCGTAGACGAAAGAATCTCGGTAAATCTACTGCCTATGTATCAAGGAAAATATATACAATGGCAAATATCTTCTAATGGTACTGATTGGTCAAATATGGATGGATATAATGCAGCCGAATTTGATTATAGTCCCGGATTAGGTGCTACATTTTTCCGTGCATTAGTTAGTGAATCAGCCTTGGATCCCGTACTTGTAACCTCAAATACATTGATGGTTTCACGTTTCTTAGCATGTTCTCCGCAAGGACAATATCACGTTCTTTTTGAAGACAATTTCGGAAAATTGGCAAGTGAGACAGCTCGTGAGTGTCGTCCTTATGAGGTCTCAAATTATACTTGTAAGGGCACCGAAAATACGAATGTAGGAGATGGTGATTATGTAGTTGTGGCTAATCCTCGTTATGCAGGTCAAGATAACAGACCGATTCAAGAAGAAGCCGATTATTGGTTCAGAAATATTTATGATCATACACAAGGTGGAGCTGTTGGTGGAGAATATGGAGGTATGTTGTTGATTAATGGAGGTACTCAATTAGTGGTTTATGCAAAAACATTTACAAATCCATGTTATAATACTCGCGTTAACTTTTCCGCATGGTTTGCAAATGCAGATTGGGAGAGAAATCGTGGCGAATCGCACGATATGGATGTAGTTATTGTCGTACTTGACGAAAATGGAATTGAAATTCCCGGAGCTGAAATTCGCGTAACAGGAACAAAAGCAGAGGGATGGAAACATGGTGTAGTATCATTTGATACAGGTACAAATTCTCAGTTTACAATACAGATTAAGAATTCAGGAACAGGTGGTGGATACGACACTTTAATTGATGATGTTGTTGTTTCTACATGTTCACCTGATGCCTCTTTATTCGCCGTTGATGTTGTAGAAGACCCGGAGAATACCGTTGCCGTAGAATGCGGTGAAGAAGTCACATTGGAAGTTGATAGAACACAAATTGAGCAAATATTCACTTCAGGTGCATATTATTTGTGGTTAACAAAAGATGAAGGTTCTGAATATGCAATTGATGCAGCCAATTCAGGTTTCGATAAATATTCATGTGTTTTTACTGTTAATGGTTTAAGCTACCATAAGGTATTAATTGCTGAAAGTGAATTAAGTGCAACCGATTATTTTAATGGAATTGTAAGTCCTGATATATGTGAGATAGTAGCTGAAACGAATGAAGAAACTTTACTTTGTGATGTAGTATCAATATCATATACACGTTCTTGTAATGTTATATCGTTAACAGCTGAATCAGATGATAATGTAACTTGGCAAAGATCTGTTGATGGTCAAACTTGGGTCGATATGACTGAAACAGATAAAAATATTACTGTTAATATAACAGAAGATTCATATTTTAAAGCTAGCAACGAAGTTAGTAAAGATAGTACTGATATCATACCTGTACAATCAATAAGATTGTATGCTAATGATTTGGTAAATGAAACAATTTCTTTGGGAAATAGTGTTACATTGGAGACAGAAGTAGAAGGAATGACAGTGAGTACATATGAATGGTATAAAAATGATCAACTTCAATCTGCCCAAACGGGAGCTACTTATAATGTAGTTGATTTATATAATAAAGCAATATTTAAAGTTGAAGGAAATGATTGCGTATCTGATGAGTTGACAATCAATGTAGAATGGCCAACAGCATTTATGCCTTATGATAATGGTACAAATAAGGATTTTGCTCGTGGCTTTACAATACAGATACACGACAGATACGGAAATAAAGTTGCGGAAGGTTCTGACGGCTGGGATGGTAAATGTAATGGAAAAATGTCTATGCCGGGTGTATACTATTATGTTGTAACATTACCTGATGGAGATGTTAAAAAAGGCACAATTGAATTGGTTAAGAAAAACAAGTAATAACTTTAATACATAATAAAATGAAAAAAATCATGATGCCATTAGCTTTGTTGGCTTGTTCGTTGTTAGCATTCGGAGCTATCGACACGAAATTCCAAGAAGGCTATGAATTGCAGTCGCTGGAAATAAATACTGCTCAGCGCGAACATAGTATGTCTTTGTTTGAGGGCAATACGATGATGTTCTTAAAAGGAGACTCGGTATACACTGCAGAAATTGATACTGTTGCTACCGGTTTGTCTAAGCTTGTAGGGTCTAAAGAACTTACAAATTTAGGAATAAATGGAACCGTTGCATACGATAAAAACAAAAAGAAAATTTACTTTGCATTGCAAGAATCTGAAAAAGTAGCATGGTTATATGAATCTACAATTTCTGATGGTAAATATACTAGTCCAAAACGTTTAATTATTGAAGGATTGGAAAAAACTCGCGGAAACAATGGATTTATAACAAATGCAGGTTGGAGTTATGCAATTAATCCGAAACTTATCATGACAAATCCAACTATAGCTAAAGACGGCAATCGTATTTATTTTACTAGTGCTGATATAGATGGAGGTAAAGGAGGTTCAGATATTTGGTATATCGAACCTAAAGATGATAATATGTGGAAATATCCTGTTAACGCAGGTGCTGAAATAAATACTGATGCAAATGAGGATTATGCATTCGTAGAGAATGATGAAATTATGTATTTTGCAAGTAACCGCGATACAATAGAATTTAATGTTTTTAAATCACTAGCCAATGGTGATTCGTGGGCTGCTGCTGAAAAAATGGAAAAACCATATAATAGTGAAGTTGCTGACTATAATTTGATTGTTAAAGATGGTACTCCATTCTTGATATCATCTAGAAACACAGGTAATGGCGATGATATTTATGCTTTTGTAAAACTTCCGGAACCGGAACCTGTTGTTGAGCCTGAACCCGAACCCGAACCGGAACCTGTTGTTGAACCGGAGCCTATCGTTATAACTTTCCCTTGGACATCCTTCTTGTTTGATTTTGATAAATCAAATTTGACAGACAGATTCATACGCGAAATTGATGCAATGGTTGAAGCTATGAAGTTGATGCCAGAAGGAACAACTTATGTTGTAGAAGGACATACAGATCAACGTGGTAGTTTTGAATATAATGATGCATTGTCAGAAAAACGTGCTAACGAGGTAAAAGCAAAATTAGTAGAACGCGGTGTTGATGAGAAGATACTTATAATTAAAGGTTATGGTGAACGCAAACCAATCTTTGAGAATCCTAAGAATGAAGAAGAGTTCTATCAAAACCGTCGTGTAGTAGTTGATACATTTAAACCTGAAAATAAATAAAAGCCATGAAAAAGAA
>JAKIYQ010000115.1:0-1533 GCA_022708465.1 Bacteroidota bacterium
TCAAGTAAATGGAGTTATGCGAACTGGTCAAAAAAATACTGTAACAGAATGGATGGAAATTCAAGCAAATGGTCTTTCACCTTATATACTAATGCCAAGAAGCTCAATCCAACCATTTGTAGACTCGTTGTTTTATAAATATGATCAGCAAGGAATAAGCAAAGTCGAATACATCGAGAGCGTAATTAGAGAAGTAGCTAGCAATTATGGTGTAACAGATTATGCTGCAAGAAAACGCCTTATTGATCTCGGTTTTGAGGAAGCTATAGGAGCATTGAATTGGGTTGACGATCATTATGTTAGACCATATTTTTTCAAAAAAGGTTTATTATCATCTAATGAAACATTTACCGTAAATTATAAAGACATTTATAAAAAGGCTATATCAGGTACTATTGCAATTGATTTTATTTCAAATAGATTTGTCTATGTAGACAATCACTTGTGTATTAATGATCCGAAATATGTCATTAAGGACTTGTTTGGAGATCTTGAATTAACAGATTATGCTCGCTTACATATGGATGAGTGCTGCGTTATATTTAAGTACCATACAATTCATGGCTTCAATGAAGGTTCAGACTTTGGATTAATGTGTTATTTATGCCGAGATTGCAGTAAAGAATTAGAGTATGATATAGAAATATCCAACAATCCAGCTAAAATAGTGGATGATATTAATTTAGAAGTTAGATACAGAACACATAAAGAGAATGTTGAAGAAGTTATGACTTCTATCCAAAATAAGCCATTTAAGGATATCATTAATTTCTTATTGGAGTACCTAGACATTAGTATCAAGGAGTTTGAAATTGATTCTGGTGTTAACGAAAGAACAATAAGAAGATACTTAAATGGTGAAAATAGAGTTCCAAACAAGAAGACGGTTGTTGCATTTCTCAGAACGCTTAACTTACCATATAGGATTTGTGAATATGCTTTGAGACAAGCAGGTATTTCATTTGTTAGTGGAAACGATGAAGATGATGCATTGATTACTGTTTTAACTGGTATGCGTAATGCTAGTGCTCGTCAAACTAATGACTTTATGTGTAAGTTAGGTTTTGATCCATTAACAAACGAAGATTAAATAAATTCGGACAACCCTTGTCAGAAAATAAATACATATTTTTACAATAAAGTATTGGAGGACTTAGTTCCTCCTTTTTTTATGCTTTTTTTTGCTTTTTATATATAAAAACATATAGAAAGCCTCTAATTTAGGGTGGCAATCCCTGCCTTAGGGATACAAAAATAATCTGATATACTTCGCTTAGATGATAGGTTAGCTCCCTTGATTCAGGCGAAATCTGCTCATACAGAAGCAGCTATCTGTATGGGATTACACAACAGATCAACCGACATAATTTAAAAATGCAGAACCTGACGATTGTGTAAGGATGGCGATGCAAATAGAAATGGAAATCTTGAAAAAGGTACTCCGTTCTTTTTGCTACGCCCGAATAACGCTTGGACTGCACTAAGAGATCTCCATTTCTAAAAAAAATTCTGAAATGGAGGTTTTTTAATGTT
>JAKIYQ010000064.1:0-7504 GCA_022708465.1 Bacteroidota bacterium
AACAGCCAATATGACAACTTGTAACAGTCCTACAATATCGTCATTAACATTAAGTTCTGAAACAACAACACCATGGGAAGCTGTAATAATTACGGCAACTGTTGCTAATACAGATAATGTTGTATTTACTGCCACAGGAGCGACAATTATAACTACTGAGAATAGTAGTACAGAGTGGGAAGGAAAATTCAAAGCCGGTACTGTTAAAACATACGTTGTTACAGCTACTGCTACTTCAAGCAGTTCAACTTGCGGTTCAGATACCGAAACTGTAGAAATAGATGTAGAAGCCGACGTGGAGGTATGTCCATAAATAACTAGTCAGCCAACTTCGCTCGAGCCTTGTTGCTTGGGCGAGGAAGGGCGATAAAAAGCAAAAAGAAAATAAATAAATAAATATAAGACAATGAAAAACAAAGACTTATTAATACACAAACTGAGAGGTACCGTAAAAAGGTACTCATTAGTTGTTTCTTTGCTATTGGCTGGTTTGATGTCGAGTGGTGGGGCGTGGGCGCTTGATTTACCTGCCGGAACTTACTATTTTGACAATACCGACACTCAATGGAGCGCAGTGGCTTTAGCGGTTGGTAATGGAAGTAATAGAAGCTCTTATCCATTAACCCAAGTTACAGGTACAAATATCTGGAAAGTTACATTTGGCAGTTCTTGGAATGGTGCCGATGGATATTATTATTACAAAGGATCAGCAAATATATCTGAAGGAGGTTCTTATAGTGTTTGGTATGATGCTGCTGGTATAACAAATAGAATATGGTACCAATCGGAAACAACTAATGCCGGCAAGTGTTTTTATAAAACAGGGCAAGGAACGGAATTTGTAAATGGTTCTTGGACTGTTGTGCCTACATGGATTGGAAACTCGTTTATGCGTATAGGCGGCGAATCAGGTACATGGTATAAGGGCAGTGATACTTCAACAGGATTTGCCTCTTTCGATGGTGCAAATCTAGGCAACTTTGACGGAGATAATATAGTTTTGATGGGAGAAATGGCTTCGTATTCAGCCGCAGGTATAAGTGAGGTGCACACGACTATGTATTATCGTATAGATTCAGGAAGTTATACAGCGGTGTCTATGCCGAAAGTTGGAACTACAGGTACCGGAGGTGTTAACGCAAAACATCAGGGCGAAGTAACTATTCCAAAACCTTCTGCAGGCAGTCATACATTAGAAATATATTATCAATTTGATACTCAATACGATAATAATACAAGTTCCAATTATATTGCTAATTTTACATCAGTAGGCTTCTCCGGTGATGCTACTAAAGCATTTGGCGATGTATTTTATGGAACAACATCAAAAAGCAATTACCATATTGGATTTGGCGGATGCATGCCTTCAGCAATAACTGCTTCTATAAGCGGCACAGATTCTGCTGCATTTACACTTCCCGGTGCGCAACCATACGAAGTAAGCTTAACCGATGGAGCGGCAGATCTTGAAATATCATTTTCGCCGACAAAAGTAGGCGCGCATACAGCGACACTAACATTTAGTACAGTGTGCGGTGAAACAACATATACCAAAACAGTTTCATTGTCAGCCACAGGTAAAAACCATTCAATAACACCACTTATAGCAGATACTGCTGATGTAACTGAAGGAGTAGTAACTCTATCGGGTTATTTGAAGTATGCAGGTTGTAAAACTGATATTATTGATTATGGTTTCTATTACTGCGAAGGTGCTGATTGTACACCAAGTTCAAGTAGTGATTCAATTCGCTCAAGTGAACACACTCCAATTAGCTCCGGAAGTAGTTGGTCTGCACAGCCGGAAGGATTAAAAGATAAAACATGGTACTCTTATAAGTCTTATGCAAAAAGTACTGCTGATGCGGATCCGGTATTATCCGAAGAAACAGGTCACTTCTATGTAACTTGCGATTATCCAATGGGTGATACAATTTATTATACAATTAATGCAGCATTAAGCGAGGATATTCCTTGCACGCTTGAGTTTTCGACATTTGCAGCTGCTCTTACGCATTTGAAATCAATGTCAGAATATTTAGCTTCAAGCAGTGGTAATATAACTAACAAATTACTTAAGCATATAGTATTTGAAGTTGAAGCGGGTGAATATGGCACAGCCGGCTCACAATTAGATTTGTCTGACATTAATAAGATTACTGATTATAATGGAACGATAGAGTGTCCTACTCATCATTTTATAGTTCGTCATAAGGGTACAGCTCGTCCTACGCTTAATGGTTTGAACTTGTACGAGTCTCGTTATGTAACAATAGACGGATTCAATATAGTACGTAGTACGACAACAAGTGATATGTCAGGAGCTACCATATCAATGGGTAGAAATAATGCGGATAACAATGCAGTTCCGGGTAATATGAAGTACGCCAATGTAAGTATTATTAATAACACTATTACCGCAACAGGTTTCTGCTGTGTACACGTACAGGGAGCTGATACTATTTATTACGAAAACAATGAGTTGTATGCTGATATAACTGCAACCAGTAATCCGGCAAACGATAGAAACTGGGGTGCTTCAATGAAGTTTATGAATTGCAAGAACATATTGATTTTGCGCAACAGCTTTAGAGGATCTCATGCAACAAACTTGTTTTTACAAGGTTCACGTAATGTGTTAATCATGAATAATGTATTTTGGAACGATAATCAATATACTGAAAACATAGCATTTATTCGTCCGGTATATTTTGGTGGTGACGGAGAGAATAATGCACTTCAAAATATCGGTATTTATTACAATACATTCTTCTTGAAAGATGAGGGTGGTAGTACAAATTATAAAGTAAACTTTATAGAATTTGGTGGAGCCGCACAAACAGGCAACGCTGATCATTATCACTCAAACTTGATAGAATTCCAATACAATAACTGTTATTCGTACTCAGACTCGGTATCAGGTCGTACATCAGATCCGTTCTTGGGCAAGAACATTAGTACTGATATATGTCCTACATTTAAGAACAACAACTTCTGGTCGAAATACGATGTGGCTAAATCATTATCAGCATCGGCATTTGCATTCGGTTGTAGTGATCAATTTATTAACGTTGAAAACGCTGTATGTTGGACTGCATCAAGCGATCCTGCATCACTTGTTGTAAAAACAAACGCCTTAAATTTTGGTGTATCTGTTAAAACGGATATGTCCGGTATGAATATTGCAAACACATTGTACAATGACCGTATATATCCAAGTAATTTAGCAGATGCAATTCGTCCTAAAACTAATTCATCTGAAGAAGAACCGAATGAGTATGGTATTTTATCAAATGCACCTACTATTAGAATGAGTATGTCATCAATGGTAGAGACTATATCTCACGATGTTGATATGACGTCTTATACTTTAACTCCTAGTAGTAACGTTAAATTTACATTGTCAGGTACAAATGCAGACAAATTCTCAATAAATAAATCGTCTACAACGACTGATGCTACAGGAACTTCAAAAGATACTGTAACTGTAACATTTGGTCGTCCTGCTACCACAGGTACATACAATGCATTTTTGAATATATCTCCATCAACAGTAAGTGATGTTGATACTATAGCAATACCTCTTATAGGTATCTATGCTGATGGCCCTGTTTCGGGAGGTTGGACATTAGGTGCATATCAACAACACGAAGGTAATGAGGTTGATGTGATTGTTTGGAATGGCACATCAGATTCGCCAAACGATTGGGATAATCGTGGTAACTGGGTTAAGATGGATGGAACGCGAGTTACTTGTGTTGATAAGTTGTCAGAAAAGTTGAAAGTAATAATCCCTGCTCCTGATTCAAAGGTATATCCAATGCCTGCAGGCGATACAATTAAGACATATCCTAATATGCCGACAAACTTTAATGCTGAAAATCGTTCAGTTAAGCAACATGCTGAACAAGTTGATGCAGGTGCAGGAATCATAGAAACCACAAAATTCTTTGCTGACAGCATCTATTTAGAGTACGGTGCTTCGCTTAGAGGTGTTGAGAAATTGGTTCGCACTGTCGGAGAACAAAAAGATACTTTGTATAATGTTGCAACAACGAACTTTACTGCACAACGTAGTGCATTTAAAGATTCTCGCGAATGGATACTTGTAGGAACGGTTATTAAACCATTTACAGGCAATGGCTATGAAACACGTAATATTAAATCAGGTGATTTCTATATTGCTAATCAAACGCCTCACGTATATATGCAACATATTAAATGCACTGACGGCGTTAATGTAAGTTGGGGTACACCATTCTCAAGTTTGCAAGTAGAAGTTCCTACAACAACAGCATTTGCAATAGAGATTCCTGACCAATACGGACAATACAAATTGAGTTCATCATTGTTCTATAAATATTATTATCCTGATGAAAGTATGTTGAACGATGGTACACAACCTAAATCATTCAAATTTGAAGGACGTTTTGCTAATGATGCTTCGTTGCCTACTTATAGTATTGTATCAGGAGTTAATTTCTTGAATAACTCATATCCTGCTAATTTGGATGCATATACATTGCATACAAGTGAATCATATCCGGGAACAGTACTTATGTATGATTATAAATTGAAATCATTCCGTGCACCTCAAAGTGGTGAAGTAATTAAGCCGCAAAACGGATTCATATTTAATGCTACATCAACAACATCAATGACATTAGGTGCCGATTTGTTTGTGGATGGAAATACAAGATATAAACGTGCTTTAGACGAAAAACCGAATATCTATATTAGAGCAATAAATGCAGGTAGATCACTTGGTAGTCAGATTGCTCTTGTATACGATGAGTTTAAGGAACAGACAATAGATCCTAATGTTGATGCTCGAAAACCATTTAACAAGGAATCTCCTTTAAGTCCTGAATTATATATAATGGCTCAGGATGCTGCGTTTGCTTCGTTGAATATTACAAATATGGAAACTGTAATTCCATTAGGTTTACGTAATGCATCTAAGAAGCTTATGGATGTTAAGTTTGTGTTAAGAGCGCAAGAAGGTTTTGGATCTGCTGTTTTAGTTGACCGTCAGGAAGGTAAGGAGTATGACTTGCTAACAGGTGAGGCTTACACAATTACAAATATTGCAGCAGGAACAATAGAAGGTCGTTTCTTCTTGAACTTAAGTGGCATTGAAGACCCAGATCCTATTGATCCTGAGAATCCACCTACGGATGTTGAAGATACAGAGCTTGTAGGAGAGTCAATTAGTATTTTTGCACAGGATGGCTCAGTTGTAATTTCATCTACCGAAGGTGTAGCTCTTCAAACGGTTTATGTAAGTGATATGGCAGGAAAAACAGATACATACAAATTATCGGGAAGCCATTATCAAAAATTGGATTTACCTGTTGCGAAAGGTGTATATCTAATTTCTGTAGTCGGAGACACGATGACAAAAGAACAAAAAGTGATTATTAAGTGATATTAAATCTATTTGGCTATGTGAAGAATCTTGCGTAATTTTGCGCCGGATTCTCACAATAGCATATAAATGGAGAATGATAACGAACACAAATTCAGAAAATGAAAAAACATATTAAATTAATAAGCCTTTTGTTCTTTATAATAAGCAGTATGACTGTTGGGGCGGTTACACTGCCATCAAGTTCATTTGTCCCATCGGGAGGCTCTGGTGATGGCGGTTACGACCCGATATCAATTGATCCTATTCAATCGGTTCCTTCTTATTCTTATACGGCACTTGGAGCTTCCAACTGTCCTACAGAATACCCTGAAAGCCAGATATGCTATGAGTGCTGTTCTGACGAATTTACCACTTGTTTAAACGATGGTGGAACTTTTGAAGCGTGTGAGGCTGCTATGATTGAGTGTAACCTTGCTTGTAATAGGACATACTCATTGCCCATAGGCGATGCGATACCATTTATGCTTTTATTAATAGTTTTATATGGCATTATCAGATACCGTAAAAATATGGCTTTTCGTGTAATTAATAACCAAAAAGGAGAATAATTATGAAAACAATTACAAACTACATAAAGAGATTTTTGTTGTTGGCCGCCATGGCAGCAATTAGTGCTACGGCATTGGGAGCAGGAGCATATTGCGATTCTACTGTAACGGGTGGTACCATTTCATACGAAACAACGGCTACTAATACATATAAAGTTACCTATACTTCAACTTATCAATTAGAAAGTGTTTATAATTGCAACTTTTATTATCGTGATAATGGGGGCGATGGGGTACAAATGTCGTTTTCTAAAATTGATGGAGATGGGTATGTTTGGGCAGCAACTTTTGTAACAACTTATACAGCAGGTGATTTAACATACGCCAATACTTGTGCCTTTAATAAATCAGGCGGAGGAATCGTAGAAGTTACTTTTCCTACAGGTACAATAGACAATTATGCGGGAACATGTTCATCTGTTACAGTAACAATAGGAACAGCAACATCAACTAGTAGTTCAATAACAGTACCGTTTTCGCATAGTAATTTTACTTCAACTCCAACATTTACAGAACAACACAGAATTTCTCCAAGTGGAACGTGGAGTACTGCTGCAACGGTTACATCGCCGGCAGTTATAACAGGACTTGATGAAGCAACATCTTATGATATTAAGATTACAGGAACATACCAAGAAGAAACTGCTTATGACGAGGTAACAGTGGCTACAACGAATCCTACAACATGTTCTGGATCGAGTGATGTAAAAAATACAGTTGACGCATCACTTAAAGATAAGTGCGATTTTGGGGTGGATTACGAGTTTGAGATTTCAACTACCGATTTAACAGAAAATGATCCTAAGGTATTGGTTCGTTATCGTTATACTCAACCTGAAAGTATTGATAATAACCAAGTAAAACTTTGCCGTATGTTTGAAGAAGGTCAGATAGAAACTGAGTTACAAATGTCTAAAGAAGCAGGCGAAACAGGTTGGTGGTATATAAATTTGGAAGGTGAAACATTGGGAAATCTTTCTGTAGGTGATTCCGCGAAATTTGCTATTAAGGTTGTACCTGTAGGTGGTTGTACAGGTGGATCAGGAACTTTTTATGCAACTCGTATGTTTGCATACAAGGTTGGTGTAGGATGTAATGATGCTCGTGCTTTTGAGTTTACAAAACGCTTAGCAAGTCAGACCACATTCTTTATACAAACAGATGCAAGTATCCAACGTATATTGGTTAACAAAAAAGGTTCTTCAGAATATATTCAAGACAACTATATTGAACCCGCAGCTTCAAAATTCGCGCTTGATATAAGTGGTTACGAATTAGGAACCTATGAGTTCGAGATATTTGATGAATCAGGTCGTAGTGATGATATTAAGATTATTCATACAGTTTACTAATTAAATAATCCTATTCTTAACGTATAAAACCGCATGTATCTCGTTATGAGGCACATGCGGTTTTTGTATAACACTTTATTAAATAGGCAATAACATGGCAATATACGACGATAATAATTTAAGAGATACTTTAGAATATCTTTATGATAAATATAATCGCGAAGAATTTATTG
>JAKIYQ010000065.1:0-7178 GCA_022708465.1 Bacteroidota bacterium
TACCTTCAGAGAAAGTTGACCAAACAGAACCATCTGTTGATTTTTGCCATAAATATTTTGTAGCTCCTGTAAAATCTGTTGTATTCAAATTCCCATTTGAATACACATATAATGAAGCAAAATCTGAAAAATCATTTTCATTTACTGTATTCCTATGCGCCCTAATTTCAGGAGCATCAACATCCTGATTTATATTTGAACAATCAACTACTGAGTACGTTGCTTTAGAAGAACCGCCCTGACTTAATTCATAACATGCATCTGCAGAAACCGTATTTATATCAACTGTTTGATTTATAAGATCATTAGTATCATCATTGACATTTCTAAATATAATGTTAGTACTAGTAATGGTAGGATCAAATGTATATGAATACCAACCATTACCTATACTTTCCATTAACTCAGCATCACTCCATGATGGTGATGAAATCTCGCCACCCCAATAAAAAATATACATATCATTGGTCCATGAAGATGGCCTTTTAGCTTTAACTGTAATTGGATTTGATACACATCCTATACAATATGTATTTGCATTTGATTTTGTAAAATACAAATAATCAAAATCTGCAGTTGATGGTGTCAAGTTTGATATCGGTGTGACAAATACAAAATACTTAACTGTTGTACCATCGGTATTAACTGAAGCGGGAATATTTGCTGTATATGTTGAACCAGAGCCGCTCATATCAACTGTTACATATGATGTATTATCTATTGTGTAAGACAAACGAACATATTGAGCTCCGTCACCGGATGTAACTCCTATAGCACTTGATAATGTTGCAGAAACCTGTATATCAGTATTTTCAGCAGGAGTAGCATTTGTTATTGAAGAAATCGTTTTAGGTGCTTCGTATGACAATAAGACTGATAAATCATTATTGGTAGTAGCATTCTGTCCTACAATAAATGTATAGTATTTTCCCGACAATACATCAACCTTCAAATTTTGTCCGGTAACATATTCTGCAGTAGATGACAAATAAGCATTTGTTGCTATGGTTTTTTCTGAACCTGATGCACACCATTGTGGTTCCCACGAATTATTAGAACTTGTAAATTTAAACCAAGCCGAGTAATCTGCTTTTGCTGAACATGTTTTAACAGCAACAGTTGTATTCAGTCTGGTTTCAACAGTCATGTTTGATCCGGAAGGCGAACTATTTAATTCGTTAAAGCCGGTACTACTTCCTGCTAAATACGCAGGTTGCGCATTAATTGAAAGACAAAGAAGCGAAAATAGAAATGATAAAAAATATTTTTTCATAATGTTAAGGTTTTTTCTTCTTTATATAATTGTAAATCATGGCACATAAATAGCACCATCACAAGACAATGTACCCGCATTAAATATCGGAATCGGATAACAATCATCATTAGCTTCAATCGTTATACTTCCGCCATTTACAACAAAACTACCGTTACAATTAATACCATCTGATTTATTTACTACATTGGTATTAATATTGATTATTCCACTATTAATAATAACATCTGATGAAGTTTGAATTCCATGAGCTTTTTGTTCATCAATCGAAGCGTTCACTCCTGTTGTGATAGACATTGTTCCACCATTTATTGTAATATTTGTATTTACTGATGGATCAAAAACTTCAAAATTTGCTACAACATCTGCACTATCGTAAGATGCAACAAGTCCTTTGTCGGCACTAGTAATATTAATATCGCCATCGTATATTTTAATATATCCTTCCGTACAATCTAAACCATCATCCAGCGCTGTAATATTCAAAGATCCACCTTTCATAACAAATTTTTGTTTAGATTTTAATCCATCCTTTACCGCATTGGAAACAACAATATTCCCATCATATATGCTTACATAATCATCACTGGCAATACCATGTTTAGCCAAACTAGATACATTTAGAGAACCTTTCCCGCTAAAAATCAACTCACCTTCCGAAAAAATAGCAGCTTTCTGATCTTCTGAATATTCCGTTTCAACAGGATATACGGCAGAGTCGGTTATATAATTCTGAGTACCATCCGCTATAACCACAAAAGTTCTTTTGCCTGTTTGAATATTTATAGCAGAACCATTAGATGATCCTAAATTAATTCCATTTAGTGTCAACTGCGACTTATGGGCACTATACAATTTGAACGAACCGGTTCGATACATACTACTTTTAAGCACATAATTAATGCCTTCTAATTCGGATCTAACAACAATATTCGTTCCGTTTTGCTCAACTGTAATTCCTTCTGTTGGAGTTGGAAAAACAGTCACAGAAGAAGATTTATAAGTAAACGTATATGTGGTTCCAAACTCATTATTATTAATATCGTCCTCGTCAAAATATGGTCCTAAGTATATTTTATTTAATTCTGATACATTAAATGACGCAACATTCTCACCATCATGCAAAGAAATAATATAATTATCATCTATTTGAGGATCGTCAAAAGTTATACTATCAATGTCTGTTGTATTATAAATAGTCTCAGACAAATCTGACTTTACAACATACAAGTTCCTCGCAGAAAATGCAGGTAAAGAAATAGTTATGATCATTATAAATAATAATTTTCTATACATAATAATAAAAATAAAGCACTACTTAAACCTTACAAAAAAAAAATAAGCACACATACGGCAAATATACGAATTAATTTTCACATCTTAATTATTTTTAGCTATTTTGTTGGTTATAAATTTCATTTTTGCATAACTTTGCGGCTTCATTTTATAATCATGATAACAACAAAAACCATAGCTGATTTACTACATGAAATTTCGTCAAGAAGCAATACCAAAGTAGGATTTGTTCCTACCATGGGAGCCCTACATCAAGGACATATTTCTTTAGTAAAAAAGTGTGTAAAAGAAAATGACATTTGCGTAGTAAGCATATTTGTTAATCCCACACAATTTAATGATAAAAATGACCTGGCTAAATATCCACGTACCCCTGATGCTGACACAGTTTTACTTGAAGAAGCCGGTTGCGATATCTTATTTATGCCATCTGTATCAGAGATGTATCCTACGGAGGATACAAGAAAATTTGATTTTGGCAACATTGAAAAGGTCATGGAAGGTAAATTCCGCCCTGGACATTTTAATGGAGTGGCACAAATTGTAAGCAAGTTGTTTTATGCAGTAAAGCCAAACAAAGCATATTTTGGCGAAAAAGATTTTCAACAAGTTGCAATTATTAAAGCTATGGTAAAACAATTAACTATACCGGTAGATATAGTTGCATGCCCCATCATTAGGGAAGATAGCGGATTGGCAAGGAGCAGTCGCAATACATTACTAACTGATGAGCAACGTAAAAAAGCAGCTTTAATATTCAAAGTTTTGTCGAAAAGCACTACCTTTGTTGCACAAAAGACACCTGCAGAAATTTGCAGATGGGTTGCAGAGCAATTTGCAGATGACAAAGAGTTTAAACTTGACTATTACGAAATTGTTGATGCAGACTCTTTGGAAAGTATCAAAGATTGGAGTGATAGCAACGATATAGTTGGCTGCATTGCAATATATTGCGGCAATATCCGTTTAATAGACAACATACATTATACGAAATGATAATCGAAATTCTAAAATCAAAAATCCATCGTGTAAGCGTAACTGACGCTAATCTTAACTATATCGGTAGTATTACGATTGATGAAGATTTAATGGATGCCGCAGGCATTATAGAATATGAGAAGGTGCACATTGTCAACAACAACAATGGTGAACGCTTTGAAACATACGTCATAAAAGGCGAAAGAGGAACCGGTGTTGTTTGTACAAATGGAGCAGCGGCCAGAAAGGTGCAACCGGGAGATATACTAATTATCACATCATACGCACAAATTGACTTTGAAGAGGCTAAACATTTCAAACCAACAATTATTCATCCCAATCCTCAAAATAATTTATTGAAATAACATAGTTAATGGCAAAATGGAGGCAAAAACGGCCTCCATTTTTTTGTGCTAACAAATAAATTCACGACCTTAGCAAAAAAATAATCCATGGCAAAATTGAAAACTGTTTATTTATGTAAAGAGTGTGGATACGAGTCTCCAAAGTGGTTTGGCAAATGCAATGCTTGCGGACAATGGAACACATGTACAGAAGAGATTGAACATAAAGAATCATCTGCAGCACGCACTATTCCATTTGTTGGATCAGAAAAACAAAAGCCTTTATTACTTCAAGACGTAATTACAGGTGAAGATCCACGTGTTGACATGCATAACGGAGAATTAAACAGAGTTCTTGGAGGTGGATTAGTAAAAGGATCGCTTGTTCTATTGGGAGGTGAGCCGGGAATAGGCAAATCAACACTAATGCTTCAAACAGCATTACAACTGCCATCTATGCGTATATTATACGTATCGGGCGAAGAAAGTGCCAGACAATTAAAGCTTCGCGCTGAGCGCATCACCAAAGAATATGGTGATTGCTACATAATAAGCGAGACTTCACTTGAACAAATATTTTCACACATAATAAATATTCAACCCGAACTAGTAGTTATTGACTCTATTCAAACAATAAGTACCGAAACAATAGATTCTTCTCCGGGTAGCTTAGTTCAGGTACGCGAGTGTACTGCTATGCTTTTGAAATTTGCAAAGGAGACACAAACCCCTGTATTTATTGTTGGACATATTACCAAAGATGGTACAATTGCCGGACCAAAGACATTAGAACATATGGTTGATACCGTGTTGCAATTTGAGGGCGATCAACACTATATGTATCGAATTTTAAGAGCGGCTAAAAATAGATTCGGCAGCACTTCCGAATTAGGTATATATGAAATGCAACAAAATGGTCTACGTGAAGTTGAAAATCCATCAGAACTTTTACTTTCGCAAGATCATGAGGGTTTGAGTGGAGTCGCAATTGCATCTGCAATTGAGGGCATTAGACCTTTTTTAATTGAAGTACAAGCACTTACAGGCACAGCAGCTTATGGTACCCCTCAAAGGTCTGCTACAGGTTTTGACATCAGACGAATGAATATGCTACTAGCCGTTCTGGAAAAAAGAGCAGGTTTTAAAATCGCACAAAAAGATGTATTCTTAAATATTGCAGGTGGATTAAAAGTAAACGATCCTGCCATCGACCTTGCTGTTATCTCCTCAATTTTGTCATCAAGTTTAGATATCGCTATAACTTCACAAGTATGCTTAACGGGAGAAGTCGGTCTATCAGGCGAGATTCGTCCGGTAAATAGAATTGAGCAGCGAATTGCAGAAGCAGAAAAATTAGGATTCAAACGTATTATTATCCCTAATCACAATTACAAAGGTTTGGATATCAAACGATTCAACATCGAAGTCCTTACTGTAAAAAAAGTTGAAGAGGCTTTCAAACAACTTTTTGCTTGAGCATAAATCTTACATCCCAAACAGATCCTTAAGTTTGTTTTGTAAATCTTCTCCACGCAAATTTACAGCAATAATATTGCCACGTGAATCAATCAATATTGAATATGGAATAGCGTAAGCTCTGTACAACTTTGCTATCGGACAATTCCAACGTTTAAGAGAAGAAACATGATTTGGCCAATCAAGACGATCAGATGCTATAGCCGATTTCCAACTATCTTTACTATCATCTAAAGAGACACTAAACACTTCAAAACCCTTTGAATTATATTTATTATAAGCAGCTACTACATTAGGATTTTCCATTCTGCACGGACGGCACCAAGAAGCCCAAAAATCTATCAGAACAACCTTACCTTTTAAGTCTGACAATTTTAATTGTTTACCTTCAGGTGATTCGGCAACTATTTCAGGTGCTTGCTTCCCTACTTCAATGGGATTATCAAGATTAGATCCTATTTCTCGAACAAAGACATTATTTGGATACATTGTCTTCAAATCTTTATATATTGCAGCAAATAATTGTTTGTGCGCCATAAACTCTCTATTAAATTCAGAGTATGCTAAGAGTGCAGTCGCCAATGATTTGGTTCGCTGACTAAACCACTTGGATATATTTAATTCGTATTGTTTATAATAATTATAATATTCGTTTTGAATTGATCTTTGCACAATTGTATCTTTCGTTTGAGAAAACTTATTTTCCATAGCTTTCAGATCATCGGATGCTTTGCTACTCATACGCTGATAATCACAAATAACCTGCATTTCTTTAGAACCTGATACAGAATCTAATTGCAAGTCTGTATATGAACTTTTAAAACGCATGTAAACGCTATCAGACGGATGCACGACTAAATATTGTGTTCTACGCAGATTGCCTGAACCTTGAAACATCAAAGTATAAAAATCAGACTGTTTTGCATCTATCTCTATTTGAAATGTATTATCAGGCCGAACAGGAACAGTTGTCAACATTTGTGGAGAACCTGATTCTAAGCTATTTACAACTATAACTTGATATAATTGTTTGCCATCAATACGACCATAATAAACTGATTTGCTTGCAAATATTGAAGCAAAAAACACCATAAGACATACTAATAAACTAATTCTTTTCATACTTTTAATAATAATGATGAATCACCATAAGACAAGAAACGGAATCCGCCTGAAAGTGCATAATCGTACATTTGTTTCCAATTATCACCAATAAAAGCTGCTAATAATAATAGTAATGTGCTTTTAGGTTGATGAAAATTCGTTATCAATCCTTTTACTATTTTAAACTCATATCCGGGAGCAATTATTATCTGAGTGCTCGCGTTCAATACGCTTAGACCATGTAAATCCATAAAGTTTAATATGGCATTTAAAGCATCTTCAACCGGCATATCTGATTTAGACATATAAGGTTCCCACTGCGACACAAATAAATCTTCATTGCCTGATGACAAGCGCAAACCAATATAGTACAAACTCTCCAATGTACGTACCGATGTCGTTCCTACTGCAATAACTTGTTCTAAAGATGCTTTAATTTGCAGTATTGCAGATTTAGGAACTTCAATAACTTCCGTATGCATCTGGTGCCCACCTATTTTCTCTGTTTTAACGGGCTGGAAAGTGCCGGCTCCTACATGTAAAGTCAACTCACATTTTTCGATTCCTATCTTACTTAAATTGTCTAAAACAGAATCTGTGAAATGCAAACCTGCCGTTGGAGCTGCTACAGATCCCTTAATTTTAGAATATACCGTTTGATATGTCGTTTTATCACTTTCTTCTGTTGCTCTATTTAGATACGGCGG
>JAKIYQ010000066.1:0-7131 GCA_022708465.1 Bacteroidota bacterium
CCTTATATTTGAATTTGCCAAAAATGGGTAAATTATCTCCGTCAAATCCTTTAATGAAAGAATACAAGGCAAAACAAGAAAGCCTGAATGCTCTTCCATTGGTAGATTTCATGGAAGTAATCAATTATAAATTAGCATACGCAAAAGCTTTATATGCCGATAATAAAGACAAATTTACAGCCAACAAAACATTCATCACTTTTTTTGATGAAAACAAATATTGGTTAGAGGCTTACGCTGCTTTTTGTTGCTTACGCGACCTATATGGCACATCAGATTATTCTCAATGGGGCGAATATTCAAGTTTCAGCCCTGCAAAACTTGCAAAATTACAAGCAGAACATCCTGACGAAATAGGTCTGAATTACTTTATACAATTCCATTTGCATCTTCAACTTAAAGAAGCTGCAGATTATGCACATAAAAATGGTGTAATCTTAAAAGGAGACATTCCTATTGGAGTTAATCGTAATAGCGTTGATACCTGGGTATCACCCGAATTATTCAATATGGACATGCAAGCAGGTGCACCACCTGACATGTTTGCAGTAAAGGGACAAAATTGGGAATTACCTACTTACAATTGGGAAAAGATGGAAGCTACCGATTTCGATTGGTGGAAAAAACGTTTCCACCAGATGAGCAATTATTTCGATACATTCCGTATCGACCACATACTTGGCTTTTTCCGTATTTGGCAAATTCCAATGGAACAAGAAGAAGGTATCATGGGCTACTTAAATCCGTCAATACCTGTTCATATAAATGAGTTTGGCTCTAAAGGTCTTCGCTTCGATTATAATCGTTTCTGTATGCCTTTTATAACAGATTCAGTACTATGGGAAGTATTTGGAGACGATGCTGCTTGGGTTAAAACCAATTGCATAGATATTATTGATGGATGGATTTTACGTCTTAAACCTATTTGTGATACACAAAAGAAGGTACGTATGATGCATGAAAAGCATCAGATTACCGAAAAGATTAAATGGGGCTTATTCGATTTAATATCAAATGTATTGTTCTTTGAAGTTAAGGGATCTAACGGTACCCAATATTACCCGCGTTACGGTATGCAAGTTCTTAGCTCATTCCGCTATCTCGATGACGATACCAAGCGTAAAATTGAAGAACTTTATGTAGATTATTTCTTCCGCCGTCAAGACGGACATTGGAAATATTCTGCTCTTCGTAAATTACCTGCAATTAAGCGTAGTACCAATATGATGATTTGTGGTGAAGACCTTGGTATGATGGCCGATTGCGTTACTACCGTGATGCACGAATTGGGAATTTTAAGTTTAGAAATACAGCGTGCTCCCAAAATTGATACTATAGAGTTTTTCCATCCTTCAGATGCAAAATATCTTTCTGTAGTTACACCATCTACTCACGATATGAGTACAATTCGTGGCTGGTGGGAAGAAAAACGCGATTTAACTCAACGTTTTTATAACCAGCAATTAGGACACTGGGGGCAAGCTCCTTATTTTGCAGAGTGGTGGGTTTGTAGAGATGTATTAGTACAACATTTGTATTCTCCTGCAATGTGGGCAATATTCCAAATACAAGATTTGTTTAGTATTAATCAATCTATTCGCCGAGAGAATCCTCAAGACGAGCGTATTAATGTACCTTCAAATTCAAAAAACAGTTGGCGTTATCGCATGCACATTTCTGTTGAAGATTTGTTGCAAGCTGATGAATTTAACAACGAGTTGCATAATTATATAATGCAGTCGGGTAGATAGTTAATTTTATATTGGCATATTGCATTTTTTTAATGCAATATGCCAATATAAGGTATACATAACGTATTTTTTTTTGTCGTATAAGTGATTTGTAGTATATTTGCCGCGTTAAATTGTTTGGAATGAAGAAAATCTACACTGTTTGCTTTATTTTATTGAGCATTTTATGTTTTTCGTGTGTAACTCCACGAAAAACTCATTATCTTCAAGATCCTGATAAAGGCATTGCTTCATATCCTGAAGTATACACCCCTGCCGACTATCTTATACAAAATAGTGATGAATTAAATATTCGTGTAATTACCCTAGATCCCGAATCAAAAAAAATATTCAATTCGTCAAATTCATCTTCATCTAATACAGGATCTTCTAAAGGCTTATATACTTATACCGTTTACGAAGATGGAACTATCGATTTCCCATACGTTGGTACTGTACCGGTATCCGGTAAAACAACCAGGCAAATTAAAATTGCTCTCGAAGACACATTGCGTAGCTATATAAAAGATTGTTCTGTCGAGGTGCGTTTGGTAAATAGTTACTTTAATTTGCTTACCGAATCTAAAGCTGCACGTTACAAAATAGTTAAAGAAAAAATGACTATATTTGAAGCATTGGCGGTAGGTGGAGACTTAGGACAATTCTCAGATCGTAAAAGAGTTAAGATACTTCGCCAACAACAAAACGGCGAAACCTCTATGAAAGAGTTTGATTTGCGTAGTAAAGATATTATAGGTTCCGAATTTTATTATATCCAGCCAAACGATATTATTTATGTTAAAGCATTCAATGGGCAGTTCTTTAGAATTAATTCATTCCTTACTGCACTTGGAGTTACAACTACAACAATATCATTTGGTTTATTAATATGGAGCATAGTTCGCTTATGTTTACCTGCAACAAGCACAAAATAATAAATTATCTTGCAGTCGTTGTTTTATTGTTGGCAGCAAACTCCTGCATAACCAATAAAAGCAATACCTATTTGCAAGACGACCCCAAACTGCCTCAATACGAAAAGGCAGAATACAGCTATTATAAAATTCAGCCTAATGACGAATTAATAATACGTCTTATCAGTGTTAATGAAGAGGCTACAGCAATTTTTAATATTTCCGGTTCTGAAGGTTCCGGTTCTAATTCATATAACTATAGAGTTTATGATGACGGGACAATTGATCTACCCTTTATATCGCAAATTAAAGTTGCCGGCTTAACTATAAGAGAGGCTGCAAAGCAAATTGAGGCTAGACTTAAGGATTTTGCTCCCGATGCTATGGTTAAAGTTGCTCTTGCTAACGACAATTTCTATATAGTAGGCGAGGGTGGTCGTGGTGCATATAAATTATACAAGGAAAAACTAAATATATTTCAGGCTATTTCGCTTTCTGGTGATTTTTCTAAAAACGGAGATAGAAAACATGTACGCATTATCCGTCCTAATCCCGAAGGAGGAAAACCATTTATTAAAGAATTCGATATGCGTACAGCATCTATTATTGGCTCTGAATTTTATTATGTACAGCCAAATGATGTTATTTATGTATCATCCATTAAGGGAGATTTTTTTAAGGTGCAAGATTATTCATCAACAATCGGTTCTTTTAGTACATCAATAGGTTTTCTTGTAACTGTAATAAATTTAGGCTTAAGTTTTTAAATAAAAAATTTAAATGGATAATAATCAACAATATACACAAAATCAGTATACATCACAAGCAAATGCTTTTAGTGATGACGATGGTGGCGGTCAGAAGTTTGACATAATGCTATGGGTGCTTCGCTTTCTTAAATCATGGTATCTGTTTGTTATATCCTTAGCTATATTTTTGAGTATAGCTTATGTAAAAAACCGCAGTTGGCAACCAAATTATAAATCATCGGCTTTAGTTATTATTGAAGAAAATAAAGGTTTAAGTGGCGCACAAGCTGCATTAATGCAAGGCTTTAGTGTAGAAAGGGGTTATCGTAATGTAAACAATCAGGTTATTATGTTTGGCTCTTATGAGCTAATATCTCGTGTTATAGCCAAACAACCCGAACTTACCATTGATTACTATACTCAAGGCAGGTTTAAATCCACAAATTTGTATAAGGCGGCACCTATTTTAATTACAAAGACCTTTGTATCACCTCAAGCTTACGAGCGTGAGTTTACTATTCAAGATCTTGGTAATAACAATTTCGAGATTAGTGCTCCCGGAACAAAACAACTACCTGAGCTTAAGATAAGCGGTAAATATGGTATTCCTATTCAGAATTCATCATTTTTTATACAGGTAGATAAATCTGCAATTTATCGCCGTAATTTTAATATATGCTTTAAGCTGCTTAATCCCGAAAATCTTGCCATTACATATTCAGCTAAGCTATCTTTTGATTTTCTTATGACAGGAGCTTCTGTAGTGCAAGCTTCCATTAGCGGTACCGTTCCGGAGCGAGATTGTGACTTTTTAAACGGCTTATGCGAAGAATTTCTTGCCGATAATCTTGCTCGTAAAAATGATGCTGCTATAAAAACCATAGAATTTATAGATGAGCAATTGTCAACTATAGCCGATTCTCTTCGTATATCAGAAGGACGTTTAAAAGACTATAAAGCCAATAATTTTGTTGTAGCATCAGTAGGTGGCTCTAATCTTATGGGTCAATATACTCAATTAGATGCCATGCAAACAGATTTGCGTCTTAAAGAGTCATATCTTAATTATCTTACCAATTACTTAAAAAGTAATGTAGAAGAAGGTGCAATTATAGCACCTGATAATTTAGGTGTGAGTGATGCTAATTTATCATCTCTTGTAAGTCAATTTACAGAGATGCAATTAAAGCGTAAAGAAATTGGGGTTAAGAGTCCCTTATATGCAAAATACACTCGAGATATTGATGCTGTTAAAGCACAAATGTATGAGGCTTTAAAAAATATTCGGGTTGGTTTGGATATTCAAAAAGCAGATATGCAAAATCGTTTACAGAAACTTAGTGCAGGTATGCAAGAATTGCCATACAAGGAGCAGCAATTACTTAATATTCAGCGTAAGTTTAAGATCAATGACGATTATTATACATTTTTAGTCCAAAAACGTGCTGATGCTCAAATTCAAAAAGCCTCAAATTCGCCTGACAATATTATATTGGATAAAGCCAGGCTTGCATCCATGACAAATGCAGGTGAAAAAAATAAGGCTTATACCATGTTCTTAGCAATAGGCTTATTAGTTCCTGTTGCAATTATAGTATTGCTTGAATTAATGGTGCCATATATTCGTACCGAGTCCGAAGTTATTTCTATGGCACCTAAACAATATCAGTTATTAGGTGTAATCATGCATACTGATAGAAAGACACCTGTAATAGTTGATAAATATCCTAAATCTGCTATAACTGAGGCATTTAGAGTTATTCGTACTCGAATAGAATTTCTTTCGGGTAAGTCAAAAGGAATATCTGTGATGGTAACATCATCTCAGTCCGGCGATGGCAAAAGTTATATCTCTGCTAATATTGCAGGAGTATTTGCTATGACGGGCCGTAAAACTATATTGGTCGATTTGGATATGCGTAAGCCAAGTATTAATACAGGGTTGTACTTGTCTGTAAATAAGGGTATAAGTAATTATTTAGCTAATCAAATAAGTTTAGACGAAGCTATAGTCAAACATCCTGATTATAAATTCGATATTCTGCCTGTAGGTGTAGTACCTCCAAATCCGGGTGAGCTTATTAAGTCGGATAATATGAATAATCTTATATCAATTTTAAAAGAAACATACGACTATATAGTTTTTGATACATCTCCTATAGGCTTAGTAACCGATGCTTATGGTATAATAGAATCTGTTGATATTATCTTGTATGCGGTTCGTGCCGAACAAACCAATAAATCTTTTTATAAAAAGGCAATGTCTCAGCTTGAGGCTAATAATGTAAAAAAAGTTGGCTTAATTTTTAATGATGTCAATCTAAAGAAACTAGAATATTCTCGTTATTACGATAGTTATGGAAGTTATGGTAAAAAGAGCGGCTATTATTATTATGATAAGAAATTCAAGAGTCCACGTAGTCAGTATTTGAATTATTTCGATAATACAGAAGAAGAATTATAAATATTAAAATTTATGGAACGAAAAATTGCGATAATCGGTTTAGGTTATGTAGGCTTACCATTAGCCATCGAGTTCGGTAAAAAATATAGAGTCTTAGGCTTTGATATAAATGCAGCTCGTATAGCAGAATTACAAGAAGGTAAGGACCATACTCTCGAAGCCAACTTAAAAGCCATGAAAGAAGCTACCGATTTATATCAATCGGATAGTGGAATAGGCTTAAGTTTTGCTTGTTATCCCGAAAAATTAAAAGATTTTAATACATTTATAGTATCGGTACCAACTCCTATTGATGAATTTAATAATCCAGACCTTACTCCATTACTTAAGTCATCAGCAATGTTGGGTCAGGTTTTGAAAAAAGGCGATATTGTAATTTACGAATCTACAGTATATCCCGGTTGTACTGAAGACGATTGTGTACCTGTACTCGAAAAGCAATCAGGTCTTAAGTTTAATCAGGATTTTTTCTGCGGATATTCTCCTGAGCGTATAAATCCCGGAGATAAAGAAAATACCCTTACTACAATTAAGAAAATAACCTCAGGTTCTACTCCTGAAATAGCCGATATAGTTGACGATTTGTATCGTTCAGTTATTACTGCAGGTACACATAAAGCACCTAGTATGAAGGTTGCAGAAGCAGCAAAAGCAATTGAAAATACCCAACGCGATATAAATATTTCGTTTATGAACGAATTGGCTCTTATTTTTGATCGTATAGGTATTGATACCAATGATGTAATTGAAGCTGCTGGTACAAAATGGAATTTCCGAAAATACCGTCCGGGCTTGGTTGGCGGACATTGTATAAGTGTAGATCCATATTATTTGGCTCACAAGGCAAAATCATTAGGCTACGAACCCGAAGTAATATTATCAGGTCGTAGAGTAAACAATAATATAGCTCAATTTATAGCTCAACGCACACTTAAATTGATGATACAAGCTGACCATAAAATTAAAAATTCCAATGTATTAATTCTAGGAATAACATTTAAAGAAAATTGCCCCGATATGCGCAATACCAAGGTGATTGATATTTATAAAGAATTACTCGATTTTGGAGTTAATGTAGATATTTATGATCCAATGGCAGATAAACATGCTGTAAAAGAAGAATTCGGCATCGATTTGTTGGATGGCATTAATCCCGCTAAAAAATATCAGGCTATTATAGCTGCTGTATCTCATGATGAATTTCTGAATTTTGATTTTAAAAAATATAAAGATCAAGGAGCTGTAATATACGATGTTAAAGCCTTTGTGCCAAG
>JAKIYQ010000067.1:0-6810 GCA_022708465.1 Bacteroidota bacterium
AGTTCACTTAAACCTAAATAATCCATTAATGACTCTGCCAATGCCGCTTGTGATGGCGAACATTTGCGAAATAATCCTATACTATCAAAGAAACCTGATTCAACTACAGATATACAAGGTACATTTTCTAAATAATATAAATGCATCTCTGAAGATGTAAATCCTATACGTTTTTTTATATCCCAAATACTCTCACCGGATCCTCTTTTTTTATCAAATAAATATAATGGTTTCCCGTATGCCTGAGGATTATCCGCAAAAATATAACTCAATAGTGTGGATTTTCCTGAACCATTAGGACCTGACAATGCCCATTTTTCTCCTTTTTTTATTGTCCAATTTATACCTTTTTGATACACTATAGTTTCATAATTAATATCCAATTCTTCCATCTTTACCACATTCTGATATTCTGAATGCATCAGTAATGACAACTTAGAAAAATCAAATTTTTTTTCAATAACTACTGATTCTGATGGTACTACATTCTTAAAATCTGAATATTTACCTTGAAAAATCGGACTGCAATTATCCAAATATAATACATGTGTTGTACATGCCGGTATATCTCGCAAAACAGGTATCAAAAACAATATTTGAACACCATTTTTCATCAATTTCTCAAAGACTATATTCATCAACTCACGAGTTTCAACATCTAAGCCTATAAACGGATTATCAAATATCAGCATTCTAGGTTTTTCCAATAAAGCCTTTGTTATTAACAGTCTGCGTAATTGCCCGCTAGACAAAGTTATAAGACGGTGATTCAGAAGATCTTTAAGATTCATTAAATCAATCAATTCATTAAGCCACTGCTTATCATCAAAAGCAGACAATAATTCTGCCACTGTTGGGTACCAATCAACTTCTTGCGAGTTAAATCTTTGTTGATAATAGGCATCTCTAAAATCAGACATCGAATATGTTGACTGAAATCCTACTGTTTTAATATATTGTCGAGGATAAATATACTCCGAAACGGTTTTTCTTATTTCATCAATAAAAGGGTACTCAATAACACCCGATTTCAAGCCATATCTGCCGCAAATAATTTCACTAAGTAAGGTTTTTCCACTTCCATTTTTTCCATAAAACGTCCAACATTGTCCTTGTTTGATTTGAAAATTAAACGGTTTTGAAAAAACCTTTCCCGGGATACGAGGAAGCACTTGATTTATATTAATAAAAAGATCACTCATCCACCATATATTTTAGATAGCAAAGTACTAAATCTTTACTACTTGTTATCACTTAAGTTCTAATATTAAAACTATATATACTTTATACATTAAAGGGGTAAAGATACGGATATTTTTTTGTACTTTTGCGGAAATCATCATTTAACGATAATATAAGCCATGTTACGAATTGCTGTACAAGCCAAAGGTAGGTTGCATGAAGAGACTATTAAGATGCTTGAAGAATCAAGTATCAAAATAGAAGTAAGCAAAAGATTACTATTGATACAATCACCAAATTTTCCGGTCGAAATTTTATTTTTAAGAGACGACGATATACCTCAAGCAGTTGCTACAGGTATTGCTGATGTTGGTGTAGTTGGAGAAAATGAGTTTGTAGAAAGAAATGAAGATGCAGAAATTATCAAACGTCTTAACTTTAGTAAATGCAGATTATCTCTTGCAATACCAAAAGCCGCTGATTATAAAGGATTAGAATGGTTTAATGGGAAAAAGATAGCAACATCATACCCCGGCATTCTTGATTCATTCTTGAAAAGCAAAGGAATAAACGCTGATATTCACGTGATTACGGGATCGGTTGAAATTGCACCCGGTATCGGTTTGGCTGATTGTATTTTTGATATTGTAAGTTCCGGTAGCACTTTGGTAAGCAACAACTTAAAAGAAGTTGAAGTAGTTATGTATTCGGAAGCTCTTATGATTGGTAATAAAAATCTGTCTTCTGAAAAACGCGCTATTTTAGATGAGATGCTATTCAGATTCTCATCATACAAAAATGCTGAAGACAAAAAATATATAATACTAAACATACCAAACGACAAAATAGATGATGTATGCAATTTGCTACCCGGCATGAAATCACCGACAGTAACGCCTTTGGTAAAAGAAGGATGGTCTTCTATGCATTCTGTAATTGCTGAAGAAACATTCTGGGACATAATTAATCAACTAAAAGCAATTGGGGCTGAGGGTATTCTTGTAGTACCTATAGAAAAAATGATTCTTTAAGATGCAAATATATAATAATCCTAAATCTGAAGTATGGGCAGAATTGTTATCTCGACCAAAAATCGACAATTCTGGATTGGAAAATACTGTTTCTAATGTTTTAAAGGACATTCAAAACAATGGAGACAAGGCTGTTTTTGAATATGAAGAACGCTTTGACCATGTTAAACTGTCGAACTTAGAAGTTAGTAAAGCTGAGATTGATGCAGCCGAACACTTAATTCCAACAGAACTAAAGGATGCCATTAATACAGCAAAATCTAATATTTATACATTCCACGCTGCACAAAAACACGATTTGCCTAAAATAGAGACAACAAATGGAGTCTGCTGCTGGCAAAAAGATGTTGCTATCGAAAAAGTAGGATTATATATACCCGGAGGTACTGCTCCTTTATTTTCTACAGTATTAATGTTGGCTGTACCTGCAAAGATTGCAGGATGCAAGGAAATAGTTTTGTGTACCCCACCCGACAAAAACGGCAATGTAAATGCAGCTATTTTATATGCAGCAAAGGTTTCTGGAGTTGGAAAAATATTTAAAATAGGTGGTATTCAAGCAATTGGAGCCATGGCTTACGGCACAGAAAGTGTTCCAAAAGTATATAAAATATTTGGACCCGGAAATCCTTATGTAACAACAGCAAAACAATTAGTTAGTCTAAAAGATGTTGCAATTGATATGCCGGCAGGGCCATCGGAAGTTGCAATAATTGCAGACGAAACTGCAAAAGCTGCTGTAGTTGCTGCAGATATGTTATCTCAAGCTGAACATGGAAGTACGAGTCAAGCTATTGTATTTACTACGAATGCAGATCTAGCAGTCAAAATAGCTGAGGCAGCAAGCAAGCAATGTGAATTGTCATCACGTAAAGAATTTATTTCAAAATCGCTTGAAAATAGTCGTATTATTATTTTGCCCGAAGCAGAAATTATTGATGCAGTAAATGAATATGCACCTGAACACCTTATTATTATGTGCAAAAACTACATAAAAATAAGTGAACAGATTGTAAATGCCGGATCTGTATTCCTTGGATATTATACACCTGAAAGTGCCGGAGATTATGCATCCGGAACCAATCATACTTTACCTACCAG
The DNA here is from genome assembly GCA_022708465.1 of Bacteroidota bacterium. Lineage (GTDB taxonomy): Bacteria > Bacteroidota > Bacteroidia > Bacteroidales > Paludibacteraceae > Enterocola. Next base: position 3,315 of record JAKIYQ010000067.1, read on the forward strand.
TGGTTATGCAAAAGCATATAGCGGAGTTAATTTAGATAGTTTTATAAAAAAGATAACTTTTCAGGAAATTTCAAAAGAAGGACTGGACAATTTAGGCAATACAATTAAGATAATGGCCGAACACGAGCAACTAACAGCACATAAATATGCTGTTACTGTACGTCAACAATAAATTTATTTGAAAAATCGCATTATAAAGGCATTTTAGTAAGGTTTTTTTTGCGAAATCAAAAAAAAGCCTTTACATTTGTGAGAGTGTTATAAAAATTAATTCATAAATTATTTAAATCGCGATTATGAAAAAGTTAGCCGCTACTATCGAAGAAAAAATGCAATTTTTTGCAGAAAATGCAAAAGCACAAGTTGAAAACGGAAACAAAGCTGCTGGAATGCGTGCACGCAAAGCTTCTTTGGAACTTGAAAAATTATTGAAAGAATTCCGTAAACAATCTATTGAAGCTGCAAAATAATATTAACAGCATAAAAAAAGGTTGGATGAAAAATCATCCAACCTTTTTTTATGTCTGATTGCTTAAAATTAGTATTTATAATAAAAAGCCTACCTTTTTAGGATAAAATGTCCCGACATTGTTTCCCCTTCCTTCAGGGTTATCACATACCAATAGTCAGTAGCCTGTTCCGGATGTCCCAAATACATTCCATCCCACGGAGTAAAGTTGCCCTCATAACGAATCAATAATTTGCTGAACCTGTCAAAGATCTCCACCACATAGCCATCATAACATTCTATATTTTTAATGTTCCAAGTGTCTTGAATATCATCATCATTGGGCGAAAAATATTTATCGGGAATCAATTCATCACATTCAGAAGAAATATCATTCAAACTTATTGTTGTTATAATAACACTGTCACACCCCGATACTGATGTATATCTGCTTATAACTTCGGTTGGGAAAGAATATGTTTGACCATCTATCTGTATACTTTCCCCTTGTTCAATAAATACCTTACGAGTAGTTTCATACTCAGGAAATACTTGCAAATTAAGTTGAACAATGCTGTCACAACCGGTTTGCGATAAAAGGTTTAAAACATGCGTTTGTACTCCTGATTCTGTTTGTATTGGCAAATTAAAACCGTTTTTCATATAAGAATCATTTTGACAAATACTATCTTTCAATATAGTTGTTATGTTTGTTAAAATTGATACGGTTACTGAAGCACTCATACTTGAATTATCAGCAAATGTAGCTGTAACCGTATAAGTTGTTGTAGTAGTTGGAGAGGCTATAGGATTTGGTATAATAGTACTACTTAAACCTATTGCAGGAGACCAACTATAACTCACAGCTCCACTTGCATGTAATTCGACCGAAGAACCAGAGCAAATCGTCGTGTCTTCTGAAACTACCAAAGGACTTGCTGGACAATCTTGCACGGTCAAAGAAACAATATCAGACATCGAACGACAGTTTACCATATCAATACTTCCAGCACTGGCTACAGCTACTCTATAAAAACCTGCATCTGAAGATTGAGGAGAAGGAATGGTTAAGGTTTGCCCTATAGCTATTTCAGTCCAATCAGACTGATTATAAGAAGCTGTTGCACTTTTAAACCATTTATATGTCAAAGGTTCTGTAAAAGTGCCATCATTAGTAAATTGTCCTGCTAAAATTACCGTTTCTTCTTTACAAATAGTATCATTGGGAGATATAATAACATTAGTAGGAGGCACACAAAGACGAATTTCTATATCATCTAATACTAAGTCATTGCCGCTTGAACTATTCCCATTATTCAATATTTTAAAAATAATAGATGATTGTCCCAAAGGCACCGTGAATGTTGCTCCATATTGATTCCAATCATTGTCATTGTTTGTACCCGGCATCAATCCTGTATTTTCTGTCAATAATACATTCCCATTAATATCCTCTATAACAAACGACAAGCTGGCTTTCTGATAGTTATTTTCATAAGTCTTCTTAATAGAATTTGCTGCCCAAACAGAAAAATATAATGAAGCTCCTGCACACAAATCATCTATTTGACTTCTGAAAAATTGTCCGGGAGTTGCCGAAGCATCCACTTGCATCATATAACCACGAGTTTTGTCGTTAGGGTAAGTATGATCATCCATGTGTGTCCAGTAATGCAGTGTATAATAATATATTTTTCATGAGTAGTGAAAAGTTAGTACGACATAAAGAAGCCCACCAGACGACTACGTCAAGTAGTCTATAAATAGGGAGCTGTTTTATTTGAACAAGAGCGGAAAACGGGGTTCGAACCCGCGACCCTCAGCTTGGGAAGCTGATGCTCTACCAACTGAGCTACTTCCGCGATTTATAAAATATTGGCATTAGCCATCTTAATCGCAGTTACTGCCGCTTCAATACCTTTATTTCCTAAACATCCACCGGCTCTATCTAGTGCTTGTTGTAGATTTAGGACGGTCAATAAACCAAAAATAATAGGAGCCTTGCCTTCTTTAGTATTTAGTATTGCAATACCTTGAGTAACGCCACCACACACATAATCAAAATGTGGTGTATCACCTTGAATAACACAACCAAGAACTATTATTGCATTGAATTTGCCTGAATTTTGGTATTCTTTAGCTGCATAAGTCAGTTCAAAAGCACCCGGTACATGGGTGACATTAACCATCTCAGCACCATTCTTTTCAAGCTCAGTTAATGCACCATCAAGTAATTTAAATGTTACTTCAGAATTCCAATCAGCTACAACAATCGCATAACGTTGTTTCGACACAATCTCCCTATCGGGCATAGCCGAAGCATCGTATTCAGATAAATTATGTAGCTTACTTGCCATTTTTAGCAGTTGCGGCAATTATGTATTTATCGATATCGTCAACTTCAGGGATACCTCTTTGTTTACTTGTAAAATTAGACTTTACTTCTTCGTATAATTCTATTGCTTTGTCATATTGACCTAAGCTCTCATATACCAAACCTGCTTTTACCATGTATACCGGAGAAACCAAGATATTATCAGATTCTGCAGCTTTTGAGAAGTATTTAATAGCCTTTTCAGCTTCGCCTTTTTGTACATAGCAATCACCAATAGTTCCTTGAACTGTATAATTAAGAACATCATCACTACCGCTATAATCAGACAAGTATTCAATAGCTTTATCGTATTCGCCTAATTTATAATAAATTAGACCAGCGTATGCACCGGCCAACTTACCACTTTTAGTCAGGCTGTAATCATCGTTCAAAGCAACGAAACCACTAAAATCAACGCTATCACCATTTAATGCTAACTCATATTGTTGTGCTGCGAAATATTGTTGACCCAATGCCATTTCTTTTTCAGCAGCTTCTTCATTTGGAGTTAAATACAAATTTTGAAATAATAACCATGCACCAATGATTACTATAATAGAACACAATACAATGATTAATGTTTTTTGATTTTTCTCAATGAATGCTTCTGAAGAACTTAAAGCACCTTCTATTGCTTGTAACTCGCTATTCTCCTGATTACCGGTATTCACTTT
>JAKIYQ010000068.1:0-6655 GCA_022708465.1 Bacteroidota bacterium
GCGAACTCTTATTCAAAAAAAATAATTAACTTTGAGCATGACAACAAAAATTCTATTTGTGTGCCTTGGAAATATATGCCGTTCGCCTGCTGCTGAGGGTATTATGCTGCATTTGATTAAAGAAAAAGGATGCTCAGAACTCTTTGAGATTGATTCGGCCGGGCTTATAGATTATCATCAGGGCGAATTACCCGATTCGCGAATGCGCACCCATGCCATAAAACGCGGATACAATCTTACGCACAGATCAAGACGCATTACTATAGACGACTTTTATAATTTCGACCTAATACTTGGAATGGACAACAGCAATATTGATGCATTGCGAGAGTTAGCACCAACAGTAGAAACGAAAAATAAAATAAGTCGAGTAAGCGATTATTGCGTCAATATAATTGCAGACCATGTTCCGGATCCATATTATGGAGGAGCAGGAGGTTTTGAGTACGTAATGGATATTTTGGAAGATGCCTGTAATGGTATTTTATCAAAAAATGCCACAAACTATTGATATTCTGAATATTTAATGATAAATTTGTGACTTACCATAAAATTAAAGCATTATGAAAACAAATCCGGAAATTCGCAGCTTGGCTTGCGGTTCATTAAAAGGCAATTGGTCTATGCCTATGTTATCAACTTTTCTTACACTCTTAATGAGCATAATGACCGCCATCCCTTTTGGCGGAATTATAGTATCAATATTCTTATACATACCTATTTGTTATAGTTTGCTTCAGGCATATTTGATATTTATACGAGGCGATAAAGATAATTTGATTGCTAAAATGTTTGATTGCTTTAATAATTACGGCAGAGCATTAAGTGTATCTTTACTTCAAGCCATATATCTGATTTTGTGGACTCTACTGTTGATTGTCCCAGGTATTATTAAAGCATACTCTTATTCTCAAACTTTTTTCATTGCCTTAGACAAACCTGAATTGGGAGCTGAGGAATGCATAAATGAAAGTATGCGTATGATGAATGGTTACAAAATGAAACTTTTCTTGCTAGATCTTAGTTTTATAGGATGGTGGTTACTAAGCATACTCTCATTGGGTATCGGTTTCTTGTGGTTATTACCTTACATATATACATCACGCAGTCATTTCTACGAAGAATTAAAAGTAGAAACTGCAAATCAATAAAAATTAAAACATAGCAAACCCCAAGTGTTAAACATAAATACTTGGGGTTATTTATTAAATAGTTATAAAACTATTGCTAATTAAAATATTGTTCGTAATATTGCGAACAATATTTTAATTTTTGTATATCATGACAAAAGAACTCAATAACGAACAGATAGCACGTTTCGCAAAAGCCTTGGGTCACCCAACTCGGATTGCAATACTGCGATTTTTGGCGAATCGCACTACTTGTTATTTTGGCGATATTTTTGAAGAACTTCCAATTGCAAAAGCAACTGTATCGCAACATCTAAAGGAATTAAAAGATGCAGGACTAATACAAGGCGAAATAGAAGCCCCAAAAGTAAAATATTGTATCAATCGTGACAATTGGAAATTAGCTAAATCGCTTTTCGTAGAACTATTTGATGACTGCGTCTGCAAAAAAGGAGGCTGCTGCAAATAGTTTTTTTTGATTTTAATGTTCGTTGTTAGGCGAACTACAAATAATATTTACAAATAAAACATATAGTAAAATGAAAATTAAAATTTTGGGGACGGGCTGCGCTGGATGCAAGGCCCTATTCGAAACTGTTCAAAAAGCCGTATCTGAAATGAACATTCAAGCAGAAATAATAAAAGAAGAAGACTTGATGAAAATCATGCAGTATAACGTAATGTCGTTACCTGCTATTGTAGTTGACGAAAAAGTCGTAGCTAAGGGAAGACTTTCTTTGTCGGAAATAAAATCATTATTAAAAGAATTACAGGAGGGTAAAAAATGAAACGTCTTATATATTTAATAATCGCGTTAACAATGTTTGTTTCATGCGGAAACGCAGAAACAAAAAAACAAACAAAAAAAATAAAATCAAATACTGTTGAAGTATTGTATTTCCATGGAAAACAACGCTGCATAACTTGTGTGTCAATAGAATCGCTTACGAAAGAGGTTCTTGAAAAAGATTTTAAAAAGGAACTGAATAACAATAAAATAGTTTATAAAGTAATTGACATTACAGAAAACGAAGAACTAGCCGACAAGTACGAGGTTGCATGGTCGTCATTAATATTAGACAAAAAAGGAAAAACTGTAAATCTTACCGATATGGGATTTAGTTATGCCAAAAATCAACCGGATGTATTCAAAGCAAAGTTAAAGGACGAATTGTATAAAATCCTTAAGTAATGGAATGGATTCAGCAAATTATTGACAGCAGCAACATTCCTATTCTCATTGCTTTTTTATTGGGATTGCTCACTGCCGTAAGTCCTTGCCCATTGGCGACAAATATTACCGCCATTGGATATATCAGTAAGGATATAGCTAGTAAAAAACGTGTTTTACTAAATGGTTTGCTATACACATTGGGGAAAATTATTGCCTACACCTTACTTGGCGCAATACTGATATATATTTTACGAGAAGGTGCAAGTACGTTTCATATTCAAAAAACAGTTAGTAAATACGGCGAGTTATTTCTTCCGTTTATCTTGCTATTGTTGGGACTTTTCATTTTGTTTTCAGACAAAATTAAACTCCCATCATTCGGATTTAAAGGCAACAGTGAAAGTTTGAAAAACAGAGGTGGTTGGGGTGCACTATTTCTCGGAATGTTATTTGCTTTGGCATTTTGTCCGAGTAGCGGTGTTTTTTATTTTGGTATGCTGATTCCCCTTTCTGCGACAAGTTCGGGTGGATATTTTTTACCTGCAGTATTTGCATTTGCAACAGCTCTACCGGTTATTATTGTTGCTTGGATTATAGCATATAGTGCTAATAGTATCGGCAAATTCTATGGCAAAATGCTTGTTTTTCAAAAATGGTTCAACATAGTAGTAGGCATTCTCTGCATTACTATTGGTATTTATTATTTTGTTACTATATATTTATAATATGATTCAAAATTTTGCTGATTGGTTAGTATATGTTGTTTTCGGTTTAAAAGAAGGAAGCAGTTTAGGAACAGCTGTCAATTTTTTCTTTTATGATACCATTAAAATATTGATTCTTCTGTTCTTGATTAGTGTTTTGATGGGAATAATAAATGCCTATTTTCCGATAGATCGCGTGCGCAACTATTTAACTAAACACAAAATGTTTGGATTACAATATTTCTTGGCTGCGACACTAGGCGCCATCACACCATTCTGCTCTTGCAGCAGCGTACCTCTATTTATAGGGTTTGTAAAAGGAGGAATTCCTATGGGTGTTACTATGACATTTCTAATATCTTCTCCTCTTTTAAGTGAGATAGCAATAGCTATGTTTTTGGGAACTTTTGGACTAAAAATAACTATTATTTATGTAGTTAGCGGGTTAATATTGAGCATGATAGGCGGATTAATATTAGAACGTTTTCATTTAGAACGACTATTGAGTCCATGGGTGCTCGAACTTCAAAAGAAGAGTGTGGAAGAAACTGAAGAATGGGAATCAGAGAAAATATCCTTTTGGAAAAGACTTCCAAACATAGTATTGGGATCTTGGAGAATTGTGAGAAGCGTGTTTATCTATATCATTATAGGCATTGGTTTGGGCGCTGCCATGCACGGATTTGTACCTGACGGTTTTTTTGAGAGTATTTTGTCTTCAGACAAATGGTATAGTGTACCATTAGCTGTAATCGTAGCCGTTCCTATTTATGCAAATGCCGCAGGAGTTGTACCAATTGTAGAGGTACTTGTTCAAAAAGGCATATCCATGGGAACTGCCATCGCTTTCATGATGGCTGTCATAGGGCTTTCTTTTCCGGAGGCAATGCTTCTAAAAACAGTGATGACATGGAAACTAATAGGCATATTCTTTGGAGTAACGGCCTTATTAATTATCATTAGCGGATGGTTGTTTAATTGGTTGATGTAAAACATATAGGATTATTCTAAAATCGATACCACCTACTCTAATCCTGATTAATCACCCACTATTTTTCCCACTTTTACTACCACATCAGTTTATTTTTCAAAAAAATATTTAACTTTGGAAAATTAATTCAATGATTATGAAATCAATAGCATCGTCAATCATTTTATTGCTGTCATTAGCAACTTTGAGTTCTTGCCACGATCAACCTACTCCAGGCAGCCGTAAGATCTATATAAATAGTGAATATGGAAATTTAAAAGAAGTAATAGTAGGATTAGCTAGTGGTAAAAATCCTAGTATAGATGCGCCATGGTATAAAGAGGCAATTAAAATTTTACCTCAAGATGAAAGAGACATTGCAGAAGCAACCGCAGGATACAATTGGACAGACATAAAATACGACGATCAAGGAAAATACGATCCTACCGGCACTATTTCGGAGGCTCAACGAATTGATTCTGAAAACAATGAACTTATTGCCGTATTCGAATCCTTGGGAGTTACTGTATACAGACCTGACCTTATTACAGAAGAATGGGTTATAGAAAACTATGGTGAGGCAGCCCTAATTAACGGATATTCTCAAGATTTTCCTCGTGATAATCTGGCAATAATTGGCAATAATGTTATTGAACTAACACTTAAAACACCTCTCAGACGTTTTGACATAATCGGATTTAACCACTTACTTACAACAAAATGCGACGAATCGGTTGTTTGGGTTTCGATGCCACAAATTCCACTTTTACCTGTTCCATCTGACGAAACTCCTGCCTTAGAGGGTGGCGATGTAATGGTATTAGGAAAAACAATTCTAGTTGGAAATACAGCAAACAAAGCTGTAGGATCAAATGAAGCCGGTTACAAATGGCTTAAAAATTATTTAGGAGACGATTACAAGGTAATAAGAGTACCTTTGGTTGAAACTATATTACACTTAGATTGTGCTCTTTCTATTCCTAAAGAAGGCTTAGCCATAATTTGCAAAGACGCATTCTCTGATGGAATTCCTGAAGCACTTAATGGCTGGGATTTTATAGAAGTATCGCTTGAAGAAGCATCAAGACTTGCAGTAAATGGCTTGCCGGTTAACGACAAAAACTATATAATGAGTTATAACAAACATACAGAAGTGACATCAGATCGAATTAAATCAGCATTGGAATCGCATGGAATTACAGTTCATAAGGTCTTTTTTGGAGCTCATAATGGCCAAGGCGGATCAATACGTTGCGCAACTCAAGCCATTTTAAGAGATAAATAAATTATAGATAATAACAGATACATTTATGAGAATAGCACATTTAATTATTACTACTGCTTGTATATCATTAAGTATGATTTGTCAAGCACAAACAGCTACGGTATATACAACGGCCATGGCTAACGATACACGATATCAAAAGACCATAATCAGCCCGATTAAAAGCGAACAGCCAACCGAAGATAAATATTCGGTGTACGTTGATCCGCTACATCATTTCCAAAAATACATTGGATTTGGAGGTGCTATTACGGATGCATCAGCCGAAGTTTTTGCAAAACTTCCTAAATACGCTCAGGAAGAGTTATTATCAGCATATTTTGATAAAGAAAACGGTTTAGCTTATAATATAATCAGGTCTAACATACAAAGCTGTGATTTTAGTCCATACAGCTATTCTTACTGGGAAGAAAACGATATATCATTATCATCATTCAGCATCGAACATGATAAACAGTATAGAATACCACTTATAAAAAAAGCTATTAAATCAATAGGTAATGGTTCAATCTTTTATGTTGCCCCATGGAGCCCACCTCTATGGATGAAAGATAATCGTAGTATAATAAGAGGCGGTAAATTACTTCCTGAATACAGACAATTATGGGCAGAATGTTTTGTACAATTCATTAAAGCCTACGAAGCTGAAGGCATAAAAGTATGGGGACTTAGCACACAAAACGAACCTATGGCTACACAAACATGGGAATCATGCATATACACAGCTCAAGATGAATGCGATTTCATAAAAAACAACTTAGGGCCTACATTAAAAAAGAACAAATTAGGCGATAAAAAAATCATAATCTGGGATCATAACAGAGATCTTATATATCACAGAGCAGCAACAATATTGAATGATCCTGAGGCAGCAAAATATGTGTGGGGAGTTGGATTCCATTGGTACGAAACATGGACAAAAAGTCCTATGTACTTTGAAAATTTACGTAGAGTAAAAGAATCATTCCCTGATAAAGAACTTATTTTTACAGAAGGATGCGTAGAAAAATTTGACCTTAACAATATAAATGATTGGTCGATAGGAGAACGCTACGGATACAGTATGATTAATGATTTTAATTGCGGCACATCAGCTTGGACTGATTGGAACATATTACTAGATGAAAAAGGCGGACCCAACCATGTACAAAACTATTGTTTCGCACCAATTCATGGAAATACTAAAACAGGAAAGCTAATGTACACAAACTCTTATTACTACATCGGACATTTCTCGAAATTTATTAAACCCGGAGCTGTTCGAATTGCATGTGCATCAAGCAGAGCCGAATTATACTGTACAGCAGCCATGAATCCCGACAAAAGTATTGTAGTTATATGCATGAATAAAGAAGATAAAGAAATAGAATTTTCAATGCAAATGAGATATAA
>JAKIYQ010000013.1:0-27543 GCA_022708465.1 Bacteroidota bacterium
AACCCAAATCTATTAAATGCATTACGTATATTATCAGTATTAATAGCCGAATCTGCTTTTATACTTCTATTTTTAAGATAAACACTATAATCGTGATTACCCATTACTCCGTATTTTCCGTCAGGCGCATTTATACGTAAGAACATATTATCCCATCCATTAGTCTCTTTTGCATACATATTAACCAAGTCCCCTGTAAATAATACAATGTCAGGATTATTTTTGGATATGCTATCCGGTAAAGCATTAATCCATTTTGATGTTTTACTTAAGCTACCTAAATGGATATCTGAAAACATAGCAATTCTATAACCATCAAATGATTCCGGAATCTTATCTGAGTATATATCAATTTGGCGCGTAACTATATCACGTCTACCATAAATAGTGCCGTATAATATAAGACATGCGGCTATGGCTGCAAAAATAGAGCCTATTTTAAGGTGTCCGGCTAATGCAAATGGCCAAAAGAACCATTTAGGTAAATATATTAAGAAGAAGACAAAACCGAATGCTAGCATTGGTATCATACTGACTGTGAATCTTATAGCAACCATTGCGTATGCAAACACAGCCAAAAATAGAGCCATACTAATCCATTGTAGTCTAATTAATGTCTTATTTTTCCACTTATAAAATAGTCGAAATAATATGGCATCAGGTATTCCACACAGTACAACAACTCCAATTACATATGTAATAAGTCGCATTCTATTTCTTTGGTTTCTGAATTATAATCAATATTTATTGTACTGCCGTCAGGAATAGAGTCTGTTTTAACCATCAGTTCTGCAATCTCATCTTCAACATATTTTTGCAATGTTCTTTTTAGTGGACGAGCCCCATACTGAACATCGTATCCTTTATCTGCAATAAAACTTTTTGCTGCATCAGTAAGATTTAGCTTATATCCGAGATTTTCTATACGATTAACAACATTTTTAAGTTCTATATCCACAATTTTAATAATAGACTCTTTTGATAACTGATCAAAAACAATTATATCATCGATTCTATTTAAAAATTCGGGTGAGAATGTCTTTTGTAATGCTTTTTTTATAACACTTGATGCATATTCGCTATCTGCTGCACGAGAAGCAGTTGTGAATCCGACACCATTTCCAAACTCTTTCAATTGGCGTGTACCTATATTTGATGTCATGATAATGATGGTGTTCTTGAAACTAACTGTACGGCCTACATTATCAGTTAGTTGACCTTCATCCAAGACTTGTAACAACAAGTTAAACACGTCAGGATGAGCTTTTTCAATTTCATCAAACAATACTATGGCATATGGATTTCTACGGACTTTCTCGGTCAATTGTCCACCTTCTTCGTAACCTACATATCCCGGAGGTGCTCCGATTAATCTCGATACGCTGAATTTCTCCATATATTCGCTCATATCAACTCTAATAAGAGCATTCTTTGAGTCAAACATATATTCTGATAACACTTTCGTCAAGTATGTTTTACCAACACCTGTAGGCCCTAAAAATATAAAAGAACCTATTGGTTTGTTAGGATCCTTTAGTCCGATTCTATTTCGCAAAATCGATTTACATAGGGTATCAACCGCTTTATCTTGACCTATAATAAGACCTTTCAAAGCAGAATCCATACGACGTAATTTTGCAAATTCTGCTTCTTCTACCTTTTGTACGGGAACTCCTGCAATCATTGAAATAACTTCTGCAATCTTATCTGCATCAATAACTAGTGCATTTTTGCGAACTTGAATTTCCCAATTCTTTTTACTTTCAGCTAAAGAAATATTAAGTGATTTCTCTTTGTCTTTATATTCGTTTGCCAATTTGAAATCTTCGTCTTTTACAGCTTTTAGTTTTAATCGATTAATTTCTGCAATATTATGCTCTAAATCTTGAATATCTTGCGGAATAACTGCATTGCTTATGTGAGCTCTTGATCCTGCTTCGTCCATTGCATCAATCGCCTTGTCAGGGAACTGACGATCGTTAATATATCTGTCAGTAAGAGTTACACAAGCTTTAATTGCCTCATCGGTATAAATAACATTATGATGTGCCTCATAACGTTCTTTTATGTTATTTAATATTTCGATAGTCTCTTCTTTTGATGTAGGTTTTACAATAACCTTTTGAAAACGACGTTCCAGCGCACCATCTTTTTCAATACTTTGACGATATTCGTCTAAAGTCGTAGCTCCAATACATTGTATTTGACCTCGGGCCAAAGCCGGCTTCATCATATTGGCTGCATCAAGCGAACCTGCTGTTGCACCGGCACCAATAATGGTGTGTATTTCATCAATAAAAAGAATAATATTGTCGTTATTCTCCAATTCTTTAAGAATGGCTTTAAGACGTTCTTCAAACTGTCCGCGATATTTTGTTCCGGCAACTAACGATGCCATATCCAATGAAATAATTCGCTTGTCCGATAAAATCATAGGAGCACGATGCTCTACGATGTGATTTGCCAAGCCTTCAACAATGGCTGATTTTCCTACACCCGGATCGCCTATTAATACAGGATTGTTTTTCTTGCGTCTACTTAAAATTTGTGCTAAACGTTCAATTTCTTTTTCACGTCCAACTACAGGATCCAACTTTCCCTGTGCTGCGGCTGCCGTAATGTCAGAACCAAAAGAATCTAGGGCAGGGGTTTTGGTTGATTGTTTGGTATATGTGCCGGTATCTGTCGTTTTTCCATTATTACTGACAGTATTTGCCATGTAGTTGTCATCATCATCTTCCGAATCATTATCGAATTTGTCATTATCATTAGAACCGGATGCCGGCAGAGTGTCTTTTTTCTCTACTAAATTACGAATAGTATTATAGCTAATTCCTTGTGTATGAAACATTTCAGACACTAAGTTTGTTGTATCTTTTAAAATGGCTAACAACAAATGTTCAGAATCAGCAGTATCACAATGTTGCATACGAGCTTCTAAAACAACGTATTTTAATATTTTTTCGGTTGATTGCAGATATGGTAATACCTGACCCATTACATTGTTATTGGTGCGTATATTGGATTCGATTAGCTTTTTAAGCTCTGTTAGATTAAGATTAAGTGCAATCAACAAATTAAATGCATTACCCTCACCGGCACGTATTATGGCTAACAATAAGTGTTCAGGAATAATGTAATTATTACCTAATCGTTCTGCTTCTTCTTGGCTATATTTAATGATCTCAGATAAATTATCTGAATATTTCATGTTCATAGTTCTATTTTTTTACAAAGTTATAATTTTTGACTAATTATTTGACATTTATAGTGTCTCATTTTATCAATAGCAAATAATATGCCAAAAATAATATGATTGTTAATAAGATTTTCGACTTGAATTTTGGTTAATTCGGCAAAAGGCAGTAACTTAGCGTGTCTTTTTGAAGATAGTAGATAATAGCAAAAATAAATTTATAAATGACTGAAGAAGAGAGAATTATAAAAGTTGATATTGAAGAAGAGATGCGGACTGCATACATCGATTATTCAATGTCAGTAATAGTGTCTCGTGCATTACCGGATGCAAGAGATGGTTTGAAACCTGTACAACGTCGTGTTTTATATGGTATGGAATTACTTAATAACACATACGACAAACAGACTAAGAAATCAGCCAGAATAGTAGGTGAAGTTATGGGTAAGTTTCATCCACACGGCGATTCCTCAATTTATGGAACTTTGGTTCATATGGTACAAAGTTGGGCAATGCGTTATCCTTTGATATATGGACAAGGAAACTTTGGTTCTGTGGATGGAGACTCGCCTGCTGCAATGCGTTATACTGAGGCCAAATTACAACGTTTGGCAGAAGAAATGTTAGCTGACATTGACAAGGATACAGTTGACATGGTCAAAAACTTTGACGAAACCTTGGATGAACCAACTGTATTACCTGGTCTTCTTCCTAATCTTTTAGTTAATGGTACAACGGGTATAGCTGTAGGTATGGCTACAAATATGGCTCCCCATAATTTGTCGGATACTGTTGATGCGATTGTTGCTTACATTGATAATAATGCAATTGAAGACGATGATTTAATCTCAATATTAAAAGCTCCTGATTTCCCAACCGGAGGTATCTTATATGGTTATTCGGGTATTCGTGAAGCATATTTGACAGGTCGTGGTCGAGTAGTGATTAGAGCGCGTGTTGAAATTGAAACAGAAGCAGATCAAGAGCGTTTGATAATCACTGAGTTACCATACATGGTTAACAAATCAGAATTACAAAAACATATTGCATTACTTGTAAACGAAAAACGTATAGAGGGTATTTCAAATATTGCTGATGAAAGTAACCACGAAGGTATGCGTTTAATTATTGATATTAAACGTGATGCTAATGCTAATGTAGTTCTTAACAAATTATATAAGGAAACTGCACTACAATCATCATTTAGTATTAACAATATAGCCTTGGTAAAAGGTCGTCCACGTTTGTTATGCTTGCGCGAACTTATTGATTGCTATGTACAACATCGTCATGAGATAATAACCAGAAGGGTAAGCTTTGATTTGAAAAAGGCTCAAGACCGTTTACATATTGTTGAAGGTTTAATAATAGCATCAGACAATATTGACGAAGTTATTGCTATTATAAAAGCAGCTCACACAGTTGGTGATGCCATTGAAAAATTAATCGAGCGTTTCTCTCTATCAGAAATTCAAGCTAAGGCAATCGTAGAAATGCGTTTGCGTCAATTAACAGGATTATCTCAGGATGAGTTACATGCTGAACGTGATGAATTGATGCTTAAGATAGAGGATTTGAATGATATTTTATCTCGTATTGAACGCAGAATGGGAATAATTAAAGATGAATTGCTCTCATTAAAAGAAAAATACGGAGATGAACGTCGTTCTGAAATTGTATATGCATCAGAAGAATTTAATCCTGAAGATTTTTATGCTGATGACGAAATGATTATTACTATTTCGCATCTTGGATATATTAAACGTACTCCATTAAGTGAGTATAAATCTCAAAACCGTGGTGGTGTAGGATCTAAGGGTAGTGATAGCCGTGATGAAGACTTTATTGAGTATATATATCCTGCATCAATGCATAGTTATATGTTATTCTTTACTCAAAAAGGACGTTGCTATTGGCTTAAAGTGTACGAAATACCCGAAGGATCTAAGAATTCAAAGGGTCGTGCTATACAAAACATGCTTAATATTGAGAAAGAAGACAAAGTCAATGCATTTATTAAGGTTAAACAATTACAGGATCCTGAGTACAATATGTCTCACTATTTGCTATTCTGTACTAAACAGGGTGTTGTAAAGAAAACTGTTCTTGCAGCTTATTCGCGTCCTCGTCAAAATGGTGTAAATGCTATTCTTATTCGTGAAGATGATCAAGTAATACAAGTACGTCTTACCGATGGTAATAGTGAAGTTATTATTGCAAACAAAAATGGCCGTGCAATTCGTTTTAATGAATCAAAAGTTCGTGAAATGGGACGTACTGCTACAGGTGTTCGCGGTATGCTATTAGATGGTGATGACGATGAAGTAGTAGGTATGATTGCTATTAATCAGGAGAAAAAAGAGGATATCTTAGTAGTATCTGAAAAAGGATATGGGAAACGCTCTGATCTAGATGATTATCGTATCACAAACCGTGGTGGTAAGGGTGTTAAGACCATCAATATTACTGATAAGACAGGTAAGTTGGTTACTATTAAGAATGTTACTGACGACAACGATTTGATGATTATCAATAAATCGGGTATTGCAATCCGGTTTGAGGTATCTTCTTTACGTATAATGGGACGTGCTACACAAGGTGTACGCCTCATTAATCTTGAAAAACGCGAAGATGAAATTGCATCTATCTGTAAGGTAGCAAGTGAAGCACAAATTGAAGATGAAATTTCTGAAGAATTGGCTGAAGCTAGCAAAGAATTTAACAAAATAGATGGTATAAGCGATGTAGTTTCGGACTATGATGTTGATGAAAATGATGAAGATTTAGAAAATAACGATAACGAATAATAATTTTAAAACAAGAACAAAATGAAAAAGACACTAGTGTGTTTAGGATTGGTGCTTTTATCATCTAGTATGATTTTTGCACAAAAAGCTAAGGTTAATAAGGCCTATAATTATTTATGGACTGAACCTATTAATTATGAAGCAGCCAGAATGGCTATAGAAGAAGCTAAGGCTGATGCTGTTACAGGTACTGAGGCTAAAACTTGGTATGTTGCAGGTCGTATTGGTTATACGCAAGCAAATGAAGAAATCAAGAAAACATTATTAAGTCAGACACCTGATAATGATCGCTTATATGTAGGTTTGGACGAGATGTATACTAATTATGTAATTGCTGATAAATATGATGGAAAGTTAGATAAAAAAGGCAAAGTAAAATATACTCAACGCAAAACCATAAAAGCAGACTTTAAAGAAATGCATAATCAATACATTAACACAGGTGCTGCTTTCTATGATCAACGTAAATATAATGAAGCAGCTAAAATGTTTAATGAATATGTAGCTATTGCTGATTTAAGTATGTTTGATGCAAAAGACGGCATAAAAGTAGATTCAACATATTGGATGGTTAAATATTATGTAGCTCTTTCAAACATTCGTGCAGAAAAGAACGAGGAAGCTATTAAATCTCTTTTAGAATTGAAAGATACAAAGTATAGCGATATGAAATCAATATATGAGCTTTTAGTTGGCGCATACATAAATATCGGGGATACAGTTAAGTATGTTGCTTATTTAAAAGAAGGTGCTGAGAAATTTCCTTCAAGTGATTATTTTGTTGGTAGTTTAGTTAATTATTATGTAGGAGCAGGAGAGTATGACGAAGCGATGGCGTACTTAGACCAAGTAATTGCTAAAGATCCTAATAACACAGAATACATGAACGTTAAAGCAGAATTGCTTGTTCAAAAAAATGATTACGAGAAAGCTAAAGAGCTTTTAAATAAATCATTATCTGTTGATCCTAAAAACGCGCGTACTTTATATGTATATGGCCGTGCATGGGCATTTGAAGGTGATCATATACAAGAATCTGCTCAAGATTTAACCGATAATGCAAAATACAATGCTGAAATGAATAGAGCAAAATCTTGCTATGTAAAAGCCTTAGAATATTTTGAGCCGGCTAAAGAATTAATGCAAAAAGATAATGTTCAATACATGGACTTATTACAAAACATGAAAGTATTATATTTACGTTTAGAGCAAACAGATAAATACAATGCAATTAGTGAGGAGATTAAAACATTATAATAATATTATATCAAATTTAAAAGCCGACTTTTTTTAGAAGTCGGCTTTTTTTATCCTTTATGACATATATGTGAATAACAACAGTACTGACAATTTTCTTTTTTATCGGTTTGGGTAAATTGAGTGTTTGGATCTAAAATTTCAATAACACAATCCTTTATTTTATCTTCAAACTCTTCCAAATTTTTGGGATTATATTCAATTTCGGTATATGCGGTTTCTTTGTATAATTCTTTTAATAAATATATGTGACCTGATATATTTGCAGCATTAGTATTAGTATTGTTTTTTAGATATAACCACATGTATAGGAACATTTGCAGTACGGCTTTATTCCTATCTTTATTGTTTTTATCAAAAAGAGATTCAATGCTATTACCGTATTCGAGCTTATCAGAGCCTGTTTTATAGTCACAAATTTGTATTGTATTATTGTAATTATCAATTCTGTCTATATATCCGTATAAACGTGCGAATGAATTATATTTATCAATATATATATATCCTTCGTGATGTTTTTCTAAAGAAAGTGGGGTAAAAGGAGCCTTCTTTTTATCGTATATTAATATTTGTTTAATGTATCGTAAAATGACTTCTTCTATTAAATGATTCATGCCTGTTATCTGAGTATTTTTTCCATTAAAATAGCACATATTAAAACTATTTTGAACTATTTGTCTAAGTTTTACTTCATCATTAATCCATGAGTCCAATGTGGCTTTATCTACTTCGCGATTAATATTATTGGCATAAATTAGTTCCATTGCTTTATGAAATATTTGCCCAAATTGATTAGATTCCATAATCTCGGAAATCTCATCTTGTTCTTTAATGTTTAGTATGTGCGAATAATAAAAAGCAAGTGGACATTTTAAATAAGTATTTATACTGCTCGCCGAAAATGAAAGGTAATTATTTTTTTCTTCTTCTTTTGTTTTTGGTTTATCGTCTGTACGTAAATATTTTTTTAATATGTCTTGTATCTTTTGATCTTTTTTGATAATTATATCTTGTGGTTTATTAATCTGTACCTTATATTGGATTATATGTTCTTGAATATTAACATTATACAGATGTTTTAATTGTTTGATATAACGGCTTTCTTCTCCGGTTGAACCTAAACTTTCAGACCGTGTATCATATATTAAGCATACAGATGATGCTCGTTGTATTAAACGATAAAAGTGATATGCAAAAATTGCATCTTGATGTTCGGTTGTAGGTAAATTAAATGCTCGTCTTAAATTGTATGGAATAAAAGAGTTAGCAGTTTCTGTTTTAGGAAATATACCTTCATTGAACGAAGTAATAATTAGGTTGTCAAAATCCAAACATCTTGTTTCCAACATACCCATTATTTGTAAGCCTCCAAGCGGCTCTCCTTTAAACGATATACTTATTTTTCCAAAAATTTGGCGTATAATGTGTAAAATGGTTTCTATTTGTAAATCTAGATGCCATTTATTCAACAATATACCTATGCGTTTAAGATTTATTGAAGCTTGTATAATAAATTCGTGACTCCATTCATCAGCATCATCTTTATTTTTCAGATAATCAATTATATCTTGTAGATAAGATAATACATCATCAGTCTTTTTAAACAACAAGTTATAAATTTCTATATTATCTTTTAATAATTCAGTTATATCAATTCTTATTTTGTTCTCTTTTACAATATTATTAATAGTATTGCTTATCTGTGAGCTATTGCGCAAAATATAAGGATGATTTAAAACTGCCAACACATTTTTAAAATAGAATGTGTTATTTTGCAAGTTCTTTTGTAGTAGTAAACACTCTTCCAATAATTGTTGAATAGGGGTATGGTTCATCGGATATCCCATTGTTATATTGACATTCTCAATGCAATCCGGAATTGAGTATATAGTAGGTAACAATAGTTGTTCATCTGATAGTACAACGGCTGTATTTATAGATACAGAGTCCATTTTAGACAATATTTTACCTACTTCTTTTGTTTGTCCTACACCAGATGGTATGCCAATACATTTTATTGTAGGTTCAGCTAAGGTTTCTTTAGGTAATTCAAGCTTTGATGGAAACTTTGAAATGTTTTCTTCCATAAAATAGTGAGCCATATTTGCTTGATCTAATATTGGAGCTGATTTATAATCCCAATAAAAGTCTGCTTTTGCACCTAATAGTTTAAATAAAGTTTTTTCTGCTTCATTCAAGGCATTAAAACCTACAAATATTACCTTATTATATTCATTATCAAGTCTTTCTTTTTTTACTACCTCTCGATGTAACATACCACCGTATGCTAAATTTTGCTCAAACAAAATTTCTCTAAATTTATTATATAAAGGCAACATCCAATTCCATGTCTCAATAAATTTAGCTCTGTTTTTTTTGTCGTCACTAAATTTTAATAAACTCTTAAGAACCTTTTTTTGTTCGGTTGTCAAATAATCCAGGTTATCCAAATTCTTTAAGTCTTTAATGTTGGTATATAACTGCTCAGCATTAACCATATAGTTATCTACGTCATTAAAATCACTTAAAATTATTTCTCCAAAATAAATGAAATCATCAAATGGTTCGGGAACTATACCGTCTGGTAATACCTTAGTATATGCATCATACAAATGGAATAGTAAGCCAAATTTATCTTCTTGTTTAAGTGTACTATATGATGCAAAAAAGTCTGCAATTGTCTGTATCTTAGGTGCTAACAAAGTCCTTCCAGCATTTTCAGTCAGGTATTTCTGAAAGAAAAGACCGGCACGTCTATTCGGAAATACAAAACAACATTCTGAAATATTATATTCTGATGTACTTAGGAATAATTCTGCGATTTGCTGTAGAAAAGGTTTCATTTATTCTGTATAATTATTTTTTTAGTCATTAGCACAAAAATACTTTAAAAAATCAATTAAATAATCATTTAATTGTAATTTTCCTTTTTACCTTTGCGCCATGATTTCAATAGATGGATTAACAGTAGAATTTAGCGAACGTGCATTATTTGATAATGTCAGTTATGTAGTCAATAGGCGCGATCGTATTGCATTGGTAGGAAAAAATGGTGCAGGCAAGAGTACGATGCTCAAAATAATTTTTGGCATACAAGAACCTACGCGAGGCAGAATCTCATATCCTAAAGACCTAACTATTGGATATTTACCTCAACACATGATTCACAATGACGATACAACAGTTATTGAAGAAGCATCTAAAGCATTTAGTCATATAGCCCAGTTACAAGAAAAAATAGAACGCAAAAACCAAGAATTGTGTGAGAGAACAGACTATGAATCAGAAGAATATCAAGATTTAATAGATGAAATAAGCAGCTTAAACGAACATTTAACCGTATTAGGTGGTGGAAATTTTCAGGCTGAAATAGAAAAAACTTTATTGGGATTAGGATTTTTGCGCTCTGATTTTGATCGTCCCACGAAAGAGTTTAGCGGTGGATGGCGTATGCGTATTGAATTGGCAAAAATAATATTACAATGTCCTGATGTTCTACTACTTGATGAGCCTACTAACCACCTTGACATAGAATCAATTCAATGGTTTGAGAACTTTTTGGCATCAAGTCCTAATGCAGTAATACTTGTTTCTCACGATAGAGCATTTTTAGATGCAGTTACCAAAAGAACAATTGAAATCAGTTTAGGTAAGATATACGATTACAAAGCGAATTATTCTAAATATGTTGAATTGCGCAAAGAACGCCGTGAACAACAGTTGCGTGCATATAATAATCAACAAAAAGAAATTCAAGATACAGAAGATTTTATAGAAAGATTTAGATACAAGGCTACCAAATCAGTACAAGTACAGTCGCGTATTAAACAATTGGAACGAATAGAAAGAATTGAGGTTGATGAAGAAGATAACAGTTCTTTAAGACTAAAATTTCCACCGGCACCGCGTTCGGGATCATATCCTGTTATTATGGAAAATGTTGCCAAAAGGTATGGAGAACATACTGTATTTGAACATGTTGACATGACTATAAATAGGGGTGAGAAAGTTGCTTTCGTTGGTAAAAATGGTGAAGGTAAGAGTACCTTGGTTAAATGTATCATGGGTGATATTACTGATTTTGAAGGTAAACTACAATTAGGACATAATGTAAAAATAGGGTACTTTGCTCAGAATCAGGCTTCTTTGCTTGACGAAAGTTTAACAGTGTTTCAAACTATTGACTATGTTGCCGTTGGTGATATAAGAACAAAAATTAGAGATATATTGGGCGCATTTATGTTTGGCGGAGAGGCTTCAGACAAAAAGGTAAAAGTTCTTTCGGGTGGTGAGAGGAGTAGGTTGGCAATGATTCGTTTATTATTAGAACCTGTAAACCTGTTAATCTTGGATGAACCGACTAATCACCTAGATATGCGTTCGAAAGACGTTCTAAAACAAGCAATTAAAGAATTTGATGGTACAGCCATTATTGTTTCACACGATCGTGAGTTTTTAGATGGTTTGGTAACTATGGTTTATGAATTTGGAGGTGGTGCTATACGTCCGCATATAGGGGGTATATACGAGTTTTTATATGCAAAAAAAATGGAAACTTTGCGCGAACTTGAACGCAAAAATCCTGTAAAGCCAAGTGTCGCCAAAGTTCCTGAAAAAGCAACTAAAAATTTATCGTCATCTGAAGAAAAATCTAAAGTTCAAGCAGATCATATTGAAAATGAACTTACATACGAACAGCGTAAAGAACGTAACAAGCTGATTAAAAGGGCAGAACGATTAATTGAATTATGTGAAATCAACATTTCAGAAACAGAAACAGAAATTAAACATATTGAAACTCAAATGGCAGAAGGTAATGCTGATGCAGCAACATTTGAACATTATGCAGAACTTAAAAAACAGTTAGAACAACAAGTAGCTGATTGGGAAAAGGCAATGGAAGATATGCCTAAATAATATTCACTTCATTATAAAAAAAATAGGGCGGTTTCTTAAAGATTCCGCCCTTATTTTTCATAGTATTTAATTTATAACATCAAGTTATCCACCACATTTTGAGTATCCACAGTTGTTACATTTCATGCAACCTTCTGTAAATGTGAGCTTTTCACCACAATGAGGACACTTTTGGCCGGTATCAGCACCATCAGGAATGTATTTCTTCAATGCACGTTCAACACCCATTTTCCAGTTATTAATAGACTCATTATTAAGTTGAAGAGTACCTACAAGTCTAACAATTTGATCGATAGGCATGCCATAGCGAAGTACGCCTGATATTAATTTTGCATAATTCCAATATTCAGGATTGAATTTGTGTGACAAGCCTTCGATGGTAATCTTGTAACCATATTTATTCGTAAATTGGAAATCGTAGGTCTTAACACCTGTTTCTTCGTGATAGTTACGAATAATCTTACCTGTAGTTACAGACTTTGGTAACATTAAGCCATCTTCATCATCAGCTAAACCGGTAAAGATTTCGTATGGACGACCATTTAATAGACCTACAAATGCGATCCATTTTTCTTTATTATTTTGGAAACGAACTACTTCGCATTCAAGTTCACGAGGACGTTTTGGCGTAATTTCAGGATAACAATTACATGGTGCGGGTTTGTCTGTTTTTTTATTTGATACAAGAACACCAGAACGTGAACCGTCACGATAAACTGTGCATCCTTTGCATCCACTTTTCCAAGCCTCTATATATAACTCATTAACTAATTCTTCTGTTGCATCAGAAGGCAAATTAATTGTTACGCTAATTGAATGGTCTACCCATTTTTGAATACGACCTTGCATGTGAACTTTTTGCATCCAATCAATATCTGCAGATGTTGCTTTGTAGTATGGAGATTTTGCTACAAGTTCATCAAGTTCTTCTTGTGTATATGTTTTTGTAGTAGGATATGAATTTGCTTCCATCCATGTAACAAATTTATGATGAAATACAATATATTCTTCCCAGCTATCACCAACTTCGTCAACAAAATCAACACGTGATTTTGCATCATTAGGATTAACCTTACGTCTACGTTTGTACACAGGTAAAAATACAGGTTCTATACCTGATGTGGTCTGTGTCATCATACTTGTAGTACCTGTTGGAGCAATTGTTAAACAAGCAATATTACGACGACCATATTTAACCATATCATCATATAGTGCGGGATCTGCTTCTTTTATTCTGAGTACAAAAGGATTGTTAACTTCTCTTTTTGCATCGTATACATCAAAATGTCCACGTTCCTTAGCCATATCAACTGAAGAGCGATAACATGCTAATGCTAAATTTTTATGTACATTTTCAGAGAAAGATGTAGCTTCTTCTGTTCCATATCGTAAACCTAAAGCAGCTAACATATCGCCTTCACCAGTTGTTCCAACACCTGTACGACGTCCTTTTACTGTTTTGTCGCGGATTTTTTGCCACAATTCTTTTTCTGTTAGTTTTATTTCTTCTGCTTCAGGATCGGATTCGATTTTTTCTATAATCTTATCAATTTTCTCCATCTCAAGGTCTATAATATCATCCATTATCTTTTGTGCCAACATTGAGTGTTGCTTAAATAAATCATAATTAAAATAAGCATCTTTTGTAAATGGATTCTCAACATAAGAATATAAATTTATAGCAATTAATCTACAGCTATCGTACGGACATAGAGGGATTTCTCCACATGGGTTTGTTGATACGGTACGGTAACCAAGATCACTATAGCAATCAGGTAATGATTCGCGAATAATTGTATCCCAGAACAAAACTCCCGGTTCAGCTGATTTCCATGCATTGTGTACAATTTTTAGCCATAAAGCATTGGCATCAATTGTCTTCTCAAATTTAGGAGTGTTCGAATAGATAGGGTATTGTTGTTTATATTCGCTTTCAGACAATACTGCTTCCATAAAATCATCATGGATTTTTACTGAAACATTAGCGCCGGTTACCTTGCCTTGCTCCAATTTTGCATCTATAAAGGATTCTGAATCAGGATGTTTAATAGATACACTTAACATTAAAGCTCCACGACGACCATCTTGTGCAACCTCACGTGTAGAATTTGAGTATCTTTCCATAAAAGGCACAATACCTGTTGATGTAAGTGCTGAATTTTTTACAGGCGAACCATAAGGACGAATATGAGATAAATCGTGACCAACACCACCACGGCGTTTCATCAATTGTACTTGTTCTTCATCAATTTTGATAACTGCACCATAAGAATCGGATTCGCCATCGAAACCAATTACAAAGCAATTTGATAAGGATGCAATTTGATACGTGTTTCCAATTCCGGTCATTGGACTCCCTTGCGGAACAATGTACTTAAAGTTTTTGAACAAATCAAATAATTGGTCTGCAGTAAGTGGGTTAGGGTAATTTGACTCAATACGGGCAATCTCATTCGCCAAACGATGGTGCATATCGTCAGGATTTTTCTCAAATATATTGCCGAAAGAATCTTTTAGGGCATACTTGTTAATCCAAACCTTTGCAGCCAACTCATCCCCTCCAAAATATTCGGTGGATGCTTGCATCGCTTCGTCAAAAGTGTAGGTTTTCTTTTCTTTCATAATGTTATTTGTATGAGGTTAAATATTTTGTTATTAATCACTATATTTTATTTCGAATAAATTTCACACTAACAGATTGCAATGTTAGGCATAAATTTTTATCGTAGCAAATATTTTTCATTAAATTTTTACACAAATGATAAACAATCAAAATGAATATTAATTGTGAAATTTTCTAAAATATTTTCTAAATTCCTGATAATTAGAACTATATAAAATTCGACTATTTAAAAAGTTTTCTAAAAAAATATTTTGTAAATTCAATGACTTTTCATATATTTGACAAATAAACAATGTATTATTATGCAAAATTTTATAAAACACAGATACTCAGTAAGAAAATATTTATCTAAAGATATTTCGAATGAGTTATTAAACGAACTGTTTGAAACAGCATTTAGAGCATCAAACACAGGTAATATGCAGACATATAGCGTAATAATAACTCGCGATGTCAAAAAAAAGCAAGAATTATCGCCATGTCACTTTAATCAAACAATGATTATGGAGGCTCCTGTTGTTTTGACTTTTTGTGCAGATTTTAGACGTTTTTCAAAATGGTGCGAACTTAGTAATGCTAAGCCGGCATATAATAATTTTTTGTCATTTTTTTCGGCAGCTACAGATACATTGTTAGCTGCTCAAACATTTTCTACTGCAGCAGAATCTAAAGGCTTGGGTATTTGTTATCTCGGAACAACTAATTATATGGCGCAAGAGATTATTGATATTTTAGAATTACCATCATTAGTGATTCCTATTACAACTATTACTTTAGGCTATCCTGATGAGCAGCCAGGGCAGACAGACAGACTTCCTGTAGACGGATTGATTCATTATGAGACATACAATGATAATAAGGATATTAAAGCAATGTACGCTTATAAAGAATCATTACCTGAAATGCAGAAATTTGTTCTTGAAAATGAAAAAGAAAGTTTAGCTCAAGTATTTACTGACATAAGGTATAATAAAAATAATAACGAAGCTTTTTCTAAAAGACTTTTGGAGGTTATTAAGAATCAAGGTTTTTTGTTTTAAGAATTAATATAGTTCAATAAAAAAGCCGATACATAAATTATATATGTACCGGCTTTAATTTTGATGTTTTTAATTACATTTTTACGTTACGACCACTATTATTAGACATCTCTAATATTTTGTGATTCAAGTCTTTGCAATCTAATAAATCTTCTATTGATAAATGCATTCTGTAACACCAGAAATGATGTGGATCTGATGGGATATTGATACGCTCTTCATTTGCATCCGTTCTGCGATATTTTCCATTAATTGAGATCCAATCTTGAAATGGCAGTATCACAAGCATAGCAGAAGAGTATATGTGTCTATTAACTATTTTCTCGCATATCCATGGCTCACAATTATCAGGAGCAGCTCCCCATTCGCCTAATATATTATTATAGTAATGTTGAGTTAAGTTTCTATTTTCATTCCACCAAGTACGAATAGGAGCCATATCGTGAGTTGAAGATGTGCAAACTGACAAATATGGAACATTATTCATATTTACAAATTCTTCTTTAGGATCTTTTGGCATACGTTCAATCTCCAAACTCAACATATACAAATCTTTCATTACATTAGGTACACATTCCGGAATCATACCTAAATCTTCTGCACATACCAACATATCTGTAGTACCTAATAATGCAGGCAATTTCTTCATAGCTTGCGTCTTCCAGAATTCGTTATGACGATGATAATAAAAATCATCATATAAACGATTTAATGCATTCTTTGTTTGCCAATCCAAATCTCTGTAAGAATATGTATTGTGCAAACCGATACGAGGATGAAATTTACCTTTTTCTTTACTATCTTCAATAAATAACACCTCGCAATGTAAAGCCAACAAATCATTGTACATTTTATCGGCTAATACAGGTTCCAATCCTAATTCTTCTTTATTCTCTTTAAAGAATGCTTCAATTTTTCTCTGGTTATTGAATATCTGTTTGAAGCGATATATATCAGGAGAAACGAGTTCTAAAAATTGAGATTTTACAAAACTTGCGTTTTTGCCAAATTTCTCTTGCAAAATATATTCACGAATGTATGGGTGTACCATACGATGAAACTCAAACCACATTCCGTAATTACGAATTTCGTTTTCGTCGAGTGGGAGTGCCGGATCGAAATGTCCTAACAAACCTTGTACATCACCACCTGACATGCGCCATATTCTAAAAAAGCCTAGCACATGGTCAATGCGATACACTTGGAAATAAGTTTCCATCTTCTTGAAACGCGTTTTCCACCAACGATATCCATCACGTTCCATTTCATCCCAATTGTAGGTTGGGAATCCCCAGTTTTGACCTGTTTCTGAAAATGGATCAGGTGGTGCACCTGCTTGGCTATCAAGGTTGAATAATTCAGGTTCCATCCAAGCTTCCACGCTATCAGGACTAATTCCGATAGGAATATCGCCTTTTAATACCACACCATTTTGACGTGCATAATCTGATGCAGCCAATAATTGAATGTGTGCATTATATTGAAGATATAAATGTATATTAGCTTCTTCGGCAGTTTCTGCATCTTCAAAAATATTTTCTATGCTCTGCTTGTCGTAAACCGAGTATTGTTTCCAATTGCGGAAAGTTGAACTACCATTTTTATCACGTAAGAAGCAGAATGCCGCATAAGGATATAACCAATCTTTGTTTTCCTTCAAGAATTTTGCATATTCTTTACTAGCCATCACTTTTGCACCTTCTTGCTTATATATTAAACGGAAATATTCCCATTTTGTTTCTGCAACTTCTTTATACATAACTGTGGCGCTCTCATTATAATGATTTCTGAGTGCCTCAAACTTTTTGTATTTTGCGCTATTGTTTAATTTACCTAGTTCAAATGGATTAATGTATATAGGATGCAAACCCATTACAGTGATACTACTATACGGATATGAATCGGCATTTGTGTGAAAACGTGTGGTGTCGTTAATAGGTAAGGTTTGTATTATTTTTTGACCCGTTGATTTTGCCCAATCAACCATTAATTTTAAATCAGAGAATTCACCTATACCGAAACTATTTTTAGTTCTTAAAGAGAAAACAGGTATCGCAACTCCTGTACATTTCCAATTTGCTATTGAATACCTAAAAATTTCATCATTTTTAATGTAAAATGCAATATCTGTATTTTTAGTGTTTAAACTACGATTATTGCCACTTTCCCATGATATAGCAATCTTTTCTTTTACGTTATAAAGAATGTATTTATACTCAACTAAATCAGGTAATTTATCGGCATTAATTGAAGCAGTCCAAGTAGGGAAGTCTTTGTCGTTCATTACAACAGCATTACCTTCATTCCAATTTCCTAATTCTTTGCAATTGCCTAAAATAGCAATTGATAATTCGTTAGATACCCTTGGTGCAGGTAGGTTAAATTGTAATATTTTGTCTGATTTTGGTAATACGATTTTTTTTGCCGTATTCTTTCTTGCTATAATACCTTTAGTAAATGCAGATGAATAGAATGTCTTATCAACACCATTCGTGCGCCATGTGTCGTCAATGAAGTAGTCGCATTCTGCTTCCAATGCTATTTCTCTATGGTCTCCCCATTCACCGATAAAATGCTTATCATCGCTAAAAATAAAATATCTATAAGTGAATTTCTCCGGTTTTTTTATGTCGATTGATGCGGTCCACTGACCATTTTCGACAAACTTCATAGGTAGAGCCTTCGTGTATAAACCCTTGCCTAAAGCGGGAATTGAGCCGACAATATATAGCCTTTGGCCCCATTTTGTGT
Source organism: Bacteroidota bacterium (assembly GCA_022708465.1). Classification (GTDB taxonomy): domain Bacteria; phylum Bacteroidota; class Bacteroidia; order Bacteroidales; family Paludibacteraceae; genus Enterocola. The sequence continues at coordinate 18,592 of JAKIYQ010000013.1, forward strand.
TGTAATTGATGTTAAAAGAGACTTTCATAGGTTTGTTTAGGTATTGCAAATAAGTTTGTTTAACAAGCAAATATAGCAATTCTACCTTTACATAAAGGTTTTTGTCATCTAAAATTGACCAAAAAACTACGCAAACGTTACAAGAAGGAGTAATATTTGGAGTACCTTAACATCTGCTCTACAAAGCCTTCTTTGTATGTTGGAACTACATCAATAATCTGTCCTTTTGAATCTTTTTTTAATACATATACAGGGTTAACAAAACCACGATAAGGGGCGATGTCTAATTTTTTATATCGCTCTATGACTTCTTTATGAAGTTCGGGATTTATTTTGATTGCATATTCTTCGACCAAATCTTTGCCAGCTTCATAATCTCCTTCTGATTTAATTCTTTGTACTTCGGACAATAAATTGCCAAATAATTGTCTTAAACGCTCATAATCATTAATCACAAGATAGGTTTTTCCGTTTTTATTAAGCAGTTCTGCAACTTTCTCAGACAAACCCTTTTCGTATACATATTTAGCTATTAATTGGCGATTACGCATATGAGATTCCTCTATATTTTCGCCAATAGGGATGCGAACCGATTGTGTAATTAAACCATTTAATAAATATCTGTAATACGCAGCTTTATAGGCATTTGCATTAGGTAATAATTGAAGTTCTATCATTTTAGGATCTGCCATATAATATAGTCCAAACAGATCTGCTCTTGCTTCTTCTAATGTTGCACCATAGGCTTTTAAAGCATCTTCTGAAACGCCGGGTAGTAATTGCCCTGATCCATGTCCTAAACATTCGTGTAAATCAGTATGTAAGACATCAGTAACAAAACCATAATTATACCATGCTTGTATATCCTGATCGTTATCATAAAATTCTTCAGCAAATCCATTGCCATAAGATGCTTTATTGTAAGCCTCCATGATATTTTCTATAGTAACTGATTTTGAACCATATATTTTTCGAATCCAATTTGAGTTTGGCAAATTAATTCCTATTGGAGTAGCAGGGTAGCAATCGCCTCCAAGCATCGCATTTGTAATAACTTTTGCAGAAACTCCACGTACTATTTCTTTTTTAAATTTTTTATTTACAGGAGAATTGTTTTCAAACCATTGAGCATTCTTACTTATAATAATAGATCGTTCAGAAGCTTCTTCGTTTCTAAAATTTACTATAGATTCCCAACTCGCTTTACATCCGAGAGGATCTCCGTAAGTTTCTATGAATCCGTTTACAAAATCTACTTGCGATAAAGTGTCTTCTACCCACAAGATTGAATATTCGTCAAATTTCTTTAAATCGCCACTTTTGTAAAACTCTATTAAACTTTGTATTATTTGCTTTTGTTTTTCGTTTTCTGCATAATCTATTGCACTATCTAAGTGAGCTATGATTTGTTCAATAGCTTTTGAATACTCTCCATTTAGTTTCCATATCTTTTCGGTAATAGTGCCATCTTCTGCTTTTTCAAGGCGGCTGTTTAAGCCATAAGAGATGGGCTTTGTATCAGTAGGATTTATAATAGATGCATAGAAATCTTCCGTTTCTTTTTGTGTTATATTTCTGTAGTAATTGTTAGCTGAACTGATTATTAAATCGGTATTCTGTTCAAGATTAACCCTTTTAGCATATAGGTTTTTATCGAATAGCAATGACTTTATTAAGCTTTTATTACCTTCAAAATTGATTGACTTTAAGAGATGCTCAAAATATTCCTCACTAAATGATGGCTCTATTTTATTGGTAGAATAGTGGTGATGTATTCCGTTAGAAAACCAAATGCGCTTCAAATATTCTTCAAAATTCAAGAAATCAGAACAATTACGATCACCGACATAATTAATATAGATATTTTCTAAGGTTTTACGAATCCATAGATTATATCGGTTATTTTGATCAAATAATATATCACGACCACATATTGCTGCTTCTGACAAATGATATATCAATATTTTTTGTTTCAGTGTAAGTTTTTCAAAATCCGGAACAAGATACCTAAGCACTTCTATATCGGCAAATCTATCAACTTTATATTTGAATTTGCTTGTATTCATTTCTATTGTTTGTTTTTTATATCCACGTCTTTTTGTAGAGTCCACACTTTTTTTTTTAGTTTTAAAACATCGAAAGTAAAGTCTGGACCGTAATAATGATACATACCTTCTAAATCAGGTTCTTCGGGGGATAAATGATCAAATACAAAATGCTTGCTTTTTTTGTCGTATTCTAAATTCATTTGAACATTGGCACTATACTCAAAAACGACTCTTTGTTGTTTTTGCTTTGATTTTTCATCAAGTCTGAAGATTTCGTTGCCCAAAGAAATGTTTTTATTACTGATGTGCAAGACATCAATTACTTTAATTTTACTAATATCATTATAAGTGCTGTATCCTAAAAGGAAATACATTTTTTTATAAGCGAATACCTTGTAATACAAACATCCATACCAATTATTCGCATCGTATTTATAGTTAATATTTGGTTTTGTTGGATTATTTGAAGACAGGTAGTAAACGGATGTCGGTTTATTTGTTTTTGGTCTATATAATAGATATGTTCCATAGCCAAAACGGCCATCAGAAAGTGAATAATTCCATGAAAGTATTCTGACTTTCTTATCATCAGAATATACTGTTCCTAATTCAGTCAAATCATTGAATGATGAGTCGAATGCAGAACTTTCTTTTAAATATTCTCCCAGCAGAGACGAGAATTTGTCATTGGCCGATATAGCTATGCTATCATTTTCTGCATGTCTTAACTCATAAAACGCATCTTTTAATAAGTTATTTTGCGCAGAAACTGTAATGCCGATACATAACAATAAAAGTATAAATGCTTGTTTTAAAAAATTATTTATTACCATACAATGCTTGTATTAAATCATTACGATTCATTTGTTTTAGTTTCTTTATTATAGCAGCTCTTTCTTCAGGTTTATACCAAAAAAAGAAACTACGTTGTTCTAATTTTAGTGCCGGAGTGTTAGCCGTATAAACTTTCTCTAATGTATATGGATTTAAGCCGGTATAATAAATTTCGGTTGATAGTGTCATAGGAGTTGGCGTAAAATCTTGTACCTGTTCCAGTTGAAAGTGCATACGCTTTGTTTTACTTGCTAATTCTGCCATTTGCTCTGTCGTACATCCAGGATGACTTGAAATAAAATATGGGATCAACTGTTGACGTAAACCGGACTCTTTGTTGATTCTTTCAAATTCCTTATCAAATGCTTCAAAAAACTTGAATGAAGGTTTACGCATCAAATTAAGTACTGCGTCATTAGTGTGTTCAGGAGCGACTTTAAGCCTACCTGAAACATGATGTTTAACTACTTCCTCTAAATAATCTGTTGTTGCTAAATCGTATCTAATACCACTACCGATAAAGATCTTTTTTATTCCGTTAATTTTATTTGCTTGTCGATATAAATTAATAATTCTTTCGTGATTAGTCTGTAAATTATTGCATATATGTGGATGTAAACAAGATGGTCTTTTACACTTTTGACAAATTGATATATCTTTGCCGTGTATATTGTACATATTAGCAGAAGGACCTCCTAAATCACTTACATAACCTTTGAAATCAGCATCTTGAGTAATCTTTTCTACTTCTTTTAAAATTGATTTTTCAGAACGTGAACTTATAAATTTACCCTGATGAGCCGAAATTGTACAGAATGAACAGCCACCAAAGCATCCTCTATGAATGCTTACTGAATACTTAATCATCTCATAGGCAGGTATTGTCTTTCCTTTATATCTGGGATGTGGCAATCTTGTATATGGTAAGTCATATATCGAATCTAACTCTTCGGTAGTTAGAGGAGGGTATGAGGGATTTGCTATAACCATCTTATCTCCTATACGCTGACCTATTCGAGATGTTTGACAATATAGATTTGATTGTTCTTCAAAAATTTTAAAATTCTCAGCTTGTGACTTTTTAGATTTGAGGCATACTTCATGCGGTGCTAATTCAATTTCAACATTTTGCCTATCAGACAAATATGCTGTTTGAGGAATGTCTTTAATGTTATCAAAGGATTCTCCTTTCAAAAGTCTTCTTACTAATGTTTGTAATGGTTTTTCGCCCATTCCCATTATTAATAAATCAGCTTTACTATCTGATAATATGCTCGGATGTAATGAATCATCCCAATAATCGTAGTGAGTGAATCTTCGTAATGATGCTTCAATTCCTCCAATAATAATGGGAGTATCAGGATATATATCTTTAAGAATCTGACAATACACATTAGTTGCCCTGTCAGGACGATAACCGGCTCTTCCTTCAGGTGTATAGGCATCGTCAGAACGTAAGCGTTTGTTAGCTGTGTATCTGTTTACCATTGAATCCATACATCCCGCAGATACTCCAAAAAACAAGCGTGGTTTGCCTAATTTTTTAAAGTCACGTAAATCATCACGCCAATTAGGCTGGGGGACAACGGCAACTTTTAATCCTTCTGCCTCTAAAACACGTGCAATAACAGCAGTACCAAATGATGGATGATCTACGTAAGCATCACCCGAAAACAATATTACATCAAGTTGTGTCCAACCTAATGCATTTACTTCTTTATTTGTTGTAGGTAAAAACACAATTATGGTTTCAATAATGAGTCATATCGTTTAGGATCATTTAATATGTTAAGGGATTCATCTAGAATTTTATCTGATTTAAGCATCATAATAAGTTCTCCACGATGATAAAAGTAACGTTTAATAATTTCGAAACTTATAAATTCGGTAATTTCATCCTTAGCTTTATCTAGATCTTCGTTAATGTCGTGTTTTAACGATGTTTTCAATGAGTCAAAAATGGCTTTATTGCTTTCATAGCGATCTTCTTCTTTGGCTGTCTTAATTAAATCTTCTAAATAGGATTCAGATTGAAGTTCGTATTTAAACTTCTTATTAATAGTAAATTGCTTAAAATCAGCGAAATCGCTATCAGAAAACTTGTAATCATCAATTGATTTTAAGGCAGGATGATTTGTGTAATACTCATTTACATAATCGAAAATAATATTTTGAAGTAACAAATTGTAGGTTATGGTTTTATATTTTTCAATTTCAATTTTCACATCCGGGCTTATACCTCTGCCATCACGAACTATACGCCCATTTTTAGTTTTAAATTCATTAGTTAAGCTATCAGGAATTTCTTTAGATGATTCGCCATCTTTCAGAGTATAATTGATTGCTTGAATACAGCGTCCGCTTGGAGTGTAATACTTTGCAACAGTTACTTTCAATTGACCATTGTATGCCACAGGATATGTACTCTGAACCAAGCCCTTTCCATAGGTGCGTTCACCTACAATTACAGCTCTATCTAAATCTTGTAAGGCGCCTGATACAATTTCAGATGCAGATGCGCTTCCTTCGTCAACCATTACTACTAAAGCTAGAGTAGGCTCAATAGGATTAATTGCCGTTTTATATACATTACCGGTTTTATTTAATTTGCCTTTAGTTGATACAATTGTAGTTCCCTTTGGTACAAAAAAATTGCATATATTGATAGCCTCATTCAATAATCCTCCCGGGTTACCGCGTAAGTCAAGTATTAAAGACTTCATTCCTTTTTGTTTTAAATCTATCATGGATTTTTTTACTTCTTCTGCACAATCGTCAGTAAAGCTCGATAATCTTATATATCCTATTGAATCGGACAACATACCATAATAGGTAATTGGATTTATATAAATATGTTCTCTGGTTATTTCAAATTTAAGAGTTTTTTTTGATCCTGCACGATTAACTTTTACTGTAACTTTGGTACCGGGTGTTCCTTTTAAAAGGCTACTTATATCTGATGTTGATTTCCCTTTAGTACTTTTACCATCTATTGTAACAAATACATCGCCAGGTAATAGTCCTGCTTTGTTTGCAGGCTTACCTTCGTATATTTCGTTTATATATACCATACTGTCTTTATACGAAATAAGAGAACCAATACCTCCATATTCGCCGGTAGTCATAAATTTAAAATCTTTTTCAGACTCCTCAGGTATATAATTAGTATATGGATCCAGTTTCTGTAGCATTCCATTTATTCCGGCAGATACAATTTTTTCGATAGGTATAGAATCTACATAATGCAAATTCAATTCTTTAAATACGGAGTTAAAAATATCTAGATTTTTTGCCATTGCAAAGGCCTGAGATTCAGAAGATGCTGATGCCGATGATATATAAAAAATTACAGCGAACAGACAGATAAAAATTTTTTTCATAGAAAATATTATGCTGATATAGTTTGTTTATAGTATTATCATACAAAAATAGCTTTTTTTGTGGTACTTACTATTTTTCTTTATAAACTTTAATAGCTTGGAGTAGTATTTTATTAAGAACATAAAAAAAGCATCCAACTAAAAGTCAGATGCTTTTTTGCTCTCCCTCTTGGACTTGAACCAAGGACCCTCTGATTAACAGTCAGATGCTCTAACCGACTGAGCTAAGGAAGAGTGTTATTGCTTCTCAAAAGCGATGCAAAAGTAATGCTTATTTGGCTATTGTGCAAGTTTTTTGTCAAAATTTTTGATATTTTTAATTCAAATGCACACTTTAGAGTTTAAGCCTCTGCTTTTTCGTCGTCGTCGTCTTTTTTAGGTTCAGAAAAGTCGTTTTCGCCGCTATTGGTCAAGATATTATACCACAATATAAGTTTCTTAATATCACTATTATGTACACGTTCTTTATCAAAATTAGGTAATACGCTTGTTAAATAGTTGCGTAATTCTTCAGGAGATGCTGTTTTGGCATCTAATTTAATTTCTTTACCGTCTTCTTTTGTTTTAATTGTTTCAAAAACTGTGCGCAATGGAACTTCTTCTTCGTCTGTATAGATAGCTATATCATTTAATGATATAACCTTTTCGTTTGAATATGCCGGCATTCTTTTTTTATCTGCGAGTGATTCTACTATAATCATTTTTTTAGTTCCAGATATTAATTTATACAAACCCGGTTTTCCTGAAATGGATAAAATTTTGTCTAACATAATGTTTAAATTATTAATTGTATTATTTTTTGTGATTATATCCGGCTCTCAAAGCCTTTAAATTTAATTGAACAATTTCTTCGCCCTTTTTAGCAAAAATAGATTTGATTCCATTTTCAATGTATAACTCAGGTATACCTAGGTAAGGTAGGGCAGCACCTAATAATACCATGTTGGATGTACGCACTGAGCCTACTTCTTTTGCAATAGCTTCTACATCGAGTAAACAAGAATTCTTGATATTTCTTATTTCATTTAAAACAGACTCTTCATCGGGATAATCAGGTATGTTTTTAAATGCTAACGAACTACTTACAATCCATCCATTATCAGATAAGAATGGAATATAACGAAGTGCTTCCATGGGTTCAAGTGACAATATTAAATCAGCTCCTTTTAATGGAATCAAATCAGAAGCAATAGGACTGTCAGAGATACGTAAATTTGATTGTACATCTCCACCACGCTGGCTCATACCGTGTATCTCAGATTGCTTCATATATAGATTATTTTGCAAAGCAGCTTCGCCTATAACTGCGGCAATAGAAAGAATACCTTGCCCTCCTACGCCCGAAAGAATGATGTTTGCTTTCATATCTTTTTACGTTTTAAAGTCTGTAAACACTCACGTCTTGGAATTATAACAGAGACTCCTTCATATTCAATCTCTTCGCGTATTATTTTAGTCATTTCCTCAAAATTCTTTTTCAAAGGAACAAATACGCGTATATGTTCTTTTTCAACACCAATACCCATACAAATAGCTTCAATTTTGCCTGTTCCTGCAGAATCTTGTCCGCCGGTCATAGCTGTTGTTTCGTTATCGGATATTATAATAGTAATAGAAGATTTTTCATTAACTGCATCAAGTAAGCCGGTAATACCGGAATGGGTAAATGTTGAATCTCCAATTACAGCAACAGCAGGTTGTAAACCACCATCAGCAGCACCTTTTGCCATTGTTATTGATGCACCCATATCTAAACAAGAATCTACTGCGCCAAATGGAGGAAGAGCACCCAAGGTGTAACAACCTATATCTCCAAATATACGACCTTTAGGATATTCTTTAATTACTACACTCAATGCTTCGTACATATCACGATGACCGCAACCCATACATAATGAAGGTGGACGCATTTTAACAACTGCCGGTATGATTACATTGCTTGTATATTTAAGTCCTAATGCCTTTGCAACTAAATCAGGATTTAATTCTCCTTGGCGTGGTAGTGTACCATCTAAACGACCATGGATATTTAATGCTTTACCGGTAAATCCCTTCAATGATTCTTCTACCAGTGGATAGCCTTCTTCTATTACCAATATACTATCACAATCTGACATTATTTTTTCAACTTGTTTACGAGGTAGTGGATATTGACATATTTTCAAAATAGGGTAGTCTGCAGCAATATTTATATTCTCCATTAAATAATTATATGCTATACCACAAGCTATAATACCTGTTTTTTTATTGGATCCTTCTTTTAGAAGATTAAATTTTGATTTTTCAGAACTTTCTTGAAATAATGACTGCGAAGCTAATAAATCTGAATATCTTTTTCTTGCAATCGCAGGCAATAATATAAATTGTTTAGGATCTTTTGGATAGCTCAATTCATTTTGAGCTTTAACTGGACGACGTTCTACTCCTGAACGAGAATGAGCCAATCTTGTGGTTATACGAAGCATTATAGGACGTCCTAAACGTTCTGACAATTCAAAACCTTCGTATGCCATATCGTATGCTTCTTGTTGATTTGATGGCTCTAATATTGGAATTTGTGCAAATTGACCATAATATCTTGAATCTTGCTCATTTTGTGAAGAGTGCATAGATGGATCGTCAGCAGAAAGGACAATTAAACCACCATTAACACCCGTAACAGCGCTATTCATAAAAGGATCTGCAGCTAC
>JAKIYQ010000069.1:0-6280 GCA_022708465.1 Bacteroidota bacterium
TTGATAGCTAACTTTGCTCCAAAAGAAGTTTTGTACGAATATGGCAAAAAACAGAAATGGGAAGATTTGTCGGCAGGCAAATATTTTACCTTCCAACTTGACGATTGGATGTTTACAACAGATGCTGCAAATAATCGTTTAAAGAAACAATTTGATGTTTTAACTCTAAAAGGTTTTGGAGTTGATGATTTGCCTGAAGGTGTGATTGCAGCCGGTGGAATTTTACATTATTTGGATGCTACACAGCACTTGCAAACGGCTCATATCACAAATCTTAAACGTATTGAGGGTGATTCTTATGTTTGGATGGATAAATTTACAATTCGAAATCTTGAGCTATATGGTTCGATGAATGGCGAGGGTAAATCGTTCATCAGCATTTTAGACAAGACTTTAACTCCAATGGGAGGCCGTTTATTAAAACGTTGGCTTGCATTTCCGTTAAAGTCAAAAATTGATATAGAAAAACGGCAAAATGTTGTAGAAGCATTCTTTAAAGATACTGAGATTAAATGTCTTTTGCAAGAGAAGCTACCCTTAATCGGTGACTTGGAGCGTATTGTATCGAAAATTGCAGTAGGCAGAATTAATCCTCGCGAACTAGTGCAATTGCATACGGCTTTATGTGCTATACAAGAAATTAAAGAGATGTGTACGTCATCTCAAGTGCAAGAGTTAAGTAATATTGTTGAAGGATTAGATTTGTGTTTGGAATTGCGCGATAGGATTAAAAAAGAAATAAATGACGATCCGCCAATGGCTATTAATAAGGGCGGAGTTATAAGACAAGGAATTAACGCAGATTTAGATGAGTATAGAAGATTAGCATATTCGGGCAAGGATTATTTGTTACAGATACAGCAAAGAGAAAGTGACGCAACCGGTATACCAAGTCTTAAGATTAGCTATAACAATGTTTTTGGATACTACATTGAAGTACGTAATGCTCACAAAGACAAAGTTCCACAAGAATGGATCAGAAAGCAGACACTTGTTAATGCAGAACGCTATATTACTCAAGAGCTTAAAGAGTATGAAGAAAAGATTTTAGGGGCTGAAGAAAAAGTCCTTGCAATTGAAAATCAGTTATTTTCTGCATTAGTTACAGATTTGGCGGGCTCAGTGGCAGTTTTGCAAAAAGATGCAGTTCAAATTGCGCGTCTTGATGTTTTATGCTCATTTGCATTAGTGGCAGCGGAAGGTAAATATATACGTCCATTAATTTCGGATGATGATGTTTTAGACATACGTCAGGGTCGTCATCCTGTTATTGAAAGGCAGATGCCAATAGGAGAAGAATATATTGCAAATGATGTGTATTTAGATAGTAATAAACAGCAGATAATAATTATTACCGGCCCTAATATGGCAGGTAAGTCTGCTCTTTTGAGGCAAACCGCACTTATTACTATTATGGCTCAAATAGGAAGTTTTGTGCCTGCCGAATCGGCTCAGATCGGAGTAGTTGATAAAATCTTTACAAGGGTAGGTGCAAGCGATAATATTTCGATGGGAGAGTCAACCTTTATGGTCGAAATGAACGAGGCTGCAAGTATACTTAACAATTTATCCGATCGTAGTTTAATTCTTTTTGATGAGTTAGGACGAGGCACAAGTACATACGATGGTATCTCAATAGCATGGTCTATTGTCGAATACATACACGAGCATCCTACAGCAAAAGCTAGAACCTTATTTGCAACTCATTATCATGAACTGAATGAGATGGAAAAAGATTTCAAGCGTATAAAAAATTACAATGTGTCTGTTAAAGAGATAGACGGTAAAGTAATCTTCTTAAGGAAATTAATCCCCGGCGGCAGCGAGCACAGTTTTGGTATTCATGTTGCAAAATTAGCCGGAATGCCTAAGAGTATTGTTAAGCGTGCCGGTGATATTTTATTAGATTTAGAGAATAAAAATCAAGATAACAGAAAGGTATCTAAGAAATCTATTTCGAAGTCTGTTTCCGAAATCGCCGAACATCGTGAAGGCTATCAGTTGAGTATATTTAAGCTTGATGACCCTGTGCTTTCGCAGGTACGCGATGAGATTCTTAATGTTGATGTCAATAACCTCACTCCTCTAGAGGCTTTAAATAAATTGAGCGATATTAAGAAGATTCTTAAAGGAAAGTAAACCTTATAAATAAAAGTATAAGGGCACCCGCTTTAGCAGATACCCTTATTGTGTACCCATACCCATCATAAGGATACACATGTATTTTGTGTTATTTACACTCAGAAATCGTTTGCAAAAGTACAATAATTTATTAATTCTGCAAATTTACAATAACTAAAAATTTATAAATGCCAACTTTCAGTTTGTTTTGTTTCACTAATAAGGCCTGTGTATTATTTTACAAATATTTTTTGGCTATTGCCATCAATATTAATTATATATAAACCACTATTTGGTGTTGGCACATTGATGGTTTCTGTATCTACCGACTCATTAGAATACAAAATTTTTCCATCAACAGAATAAATTATAATTCTTTTTTCAGATGCGTTTTTAACTATTATAATGTTTTTCTCAGTAAATACGATGCATTCTTGTTGGTTTGTTTGTTCTTCATCAATTTCAGTAACTTCTTTCAATCCTATTTTATTATCAAGCCATGTAAAACGATTACTTAAGTAATACTTCACATTGTTTAGTTCGCCTTCATATGTACCGTTAAGAATAGGCCATCTTATAAAATTCAGCCTTTGCGAAGCATCCATTTCTTCAGCATATCTATCTATTAATTCTATAAGTGAGTCTGCAGACAAATAGTCATTGTGTCTGGCTATACTCCATATATCTGATAAGCGATCAAGAGCTTTCGTATCTGATAAAATTCTATTTACAAAACTCCGCATATTACCGGCGCAAGAGCCATTTGTTGCATATATATAATCACCCAGATTATTTATTGGATAAGTACGTGAGTCATTCTCAAATGCTAAGTCGAAATCCCATATCGGACCGGTATAAAAACGGTCATCTAATCTATATTTATACATGTAGACACTCCAATACGTATCAGTATTACCGCTTAATTCGCCAACGATAAAATGTTTTAAAAACGTATCCAAATCGAGTCTGCTTCTGTATCCGATATTTAAGTCCTTATAATTTGCGGAGTATAATATATTCTCCATTTCATTAAAATACGTTTCGATATAGTTCCTTTGTTGCCAAACAATCTCATCGTCTTTAGGATATTTTATGGTAACAGGATTCCCTCTTGACGAATTAAACCATGAAGTGCCTTCATTGGCGTAAGCATCAATCTCTACCAAATATCCTCCTTTAAGATTTTCACCATCAACATCAGTAATCGCCATTTTATCAATATCAACACGGTTTTTACCAACTTCTATTTGATCACACAATTGATAACATCCCTTATATTCGCCATTTAATACGAGATCAACCGGTATTCCTGACGGAGTGTAAGGCATATTTAAACGTCTACTTATATCATTAGCCAATAAATTTCGCATCAGAGTTTTGTCACCGAAATTATTGATTAGAGTCCAATTTTTATCTTTCGCAGGCAAACCTGCTAAATTTGCTTTATTATTAAGTTTGATGCGGTATGGTTTTTTAGGAAATTTCCAACTTGCATTGCCTCTACCACGTATTTGCAGGCTATCTTGCCATATTGCACTTCCGTTGTTATAAACAAGTGTAGCAGTGCCAATTAAGTACTCTTCTTTAGAAGTTACGTCAACGCAATTTTCTGTGTGTATTGATATTGTCGGAATTGATGTAAGTTGAGGTAGTACTGAATCGTCTCCTTGAGCTTGATAACCATAAAAAGCGAGTTCAGCAATATTGCAACGTGCATCATTTGGCGAAATATATCTAACATATCTAAAACCGCGAGTACAATTTATATCAGTATATGTCATTACTCCTTCTGTTGCAGCTGTAGGAATAATAAATAATGGTATTGCATCACTAAAATCGGCATTATTTGCCCCTTCAAAAATAGCTAATAATGTGCGGCCCGGTTGTGATATACGTGGGGAATATGCTATCTTGGTTATGCGGCAGGCTGTTCCAAAGTCCATACCTACCCAAGTGTTTGATCGGTCGAAAGATGCGTAAAATGTATTGAGATTTCCATCAAAAACGTAATTTGGTGTATTTACTGTTGTTGATGGAGTATTTGTGTTGTAATCCACAGACGGAGAAGAGCCGATGGCTGTACCGGATAATTTATTGTCTTGTGCTTGTATAAAGTTGGTACAAAGTATAAGACCTGTAATAATTGTTAAGTATTGATTCATCGGCTGATTATTTAAGTAAGCAAACGCGCCTAGCAAACACAAAGATAATATTAATAAAATGATTGCAATCAAAAGTGGGTACTATAAAAATACAACATGATATTTTTTGTTTATTTTTTCGTACTTTTGTGTAAAATTCTAAATATGGATCAAATCTTTACAGATCGAATGCACGACGAATTGCAAATTCGTTGGGATAATCTACAAACCCGAATGAAGGCAGAGAATGTAAATGCTTGTTTAATCACCTCAAATGTAAATATTTACTATATGCTTGGACGCATAATAAGTGGATATGTATATATATTACAGGAGGGAGAACCTTGGATTTTCGTGCGTAAGCCTGTTGAATTGGAGGGCGATAAGGTAAGATATATTCGTAAAGCAGAACAGATTCCTGATATATTAGCAGCTGAAGGAATTGCCTTGCCAAACATATTATTAATGGAGGGTGATGAATTACCATATTCTGAGTGGATGCGTTATCAAGATGCACTGCGTCCGGTAGCTGTAGTAAACGGCTCAAGTTTAATACGTGAATTGAGAAGTGTAAAAACCGAATACGAATTAGAGCAATTAAAGTTTTCTGCTCGCTTACAATCTCAAGCTTTGCGCGAAGTCCCATTGTTATATAGAAGTGGCATGACAGATCATCAACTAACAGTTGAAGTTGAACGTATATTTAGGCTAAAAGGGTGTTTGGGAGCATTTAGAATATATGGTAGATCGATGGAGGCCTTTATGGGATCAACATTAGTAGGCGATAATGCGGCGTATCCGTCTCCTTTTGATTTTGCTTTGGGAGGCGAGGGTATGCATCCTTCACTACCCATAGGTCATAAAGGTACTTTATTAGAGCCAGGAATGTCAGTAATGATAGATATTAATGGCAATTTTTCAGGATATATTTCAGATCAATCCAGAACATTTTCTATAGGAAAGATTGATGAAAAAGCAGACTATGCTCATCGAGTATCTTTAGATATACAAGATGAGTTGGCCGAAATGGGGAAACCCGGAGTATCTTGTGGTGAGCTTTACGATAGGGCTATGGAGATAGTTGTTAGGCATAATTTGCAAGATTGCTTTATGGGAACTAAGCAGCAAGCAAAATTTGTTGGTCATGGTATCGGTTTGGTAATTAATGAATTACCTGTTATTTGCGGAAATAATAAAATGGAACTGAAAGAAGGTAACGCAATAGCATTAGAACCTAAGTTTGTTATAAATGGAGTTGGTGCCGTTGGTACCGAAAATTCCTTCATAGTAAAGAATAATGGAATGGAGAAAATTACATTTGCTCCGGAAGAAATAATTGAACTATAGGATTTATTGATTGCCTTCTGTAGTTGTTTGTTGCCTTCTAGTCGGTTCTTTTAGCTCCTGTTCTTGTAGTATTGCATTCAACATAGTTTTGTGGAAAACTTTACGAATATTGGTGCTGCCGTCATTTATAAGTGTACCTCCTTTTCCTATTTGAACATTAGAATCCTTAAATTTAGGAGAAACAAGTTTATACTTTATTTTATCAAAGTTTGGACCGGATACGTCAACACCCATCATAAAAGGTATTGGAGATTTTAGCAATGCGATATGATAATTGAAACTCATATCCAAATTCTGTGTTCCACCAACTCCAAGTCTGTATTTGTCGAGACTTATCATAAATGGGAATATTTGAATTTCATTGTTTCTTACTAGTAATTCAACGGATACACTATCAATCAGATTCCTTGTTTTCTTGTTAAACATAAGCATCTTAGCAATCTCAGAGAATGTTTCTCCATCCATTAATACCAGATCATTTCCTTTTAATAGTAAAGCCGCATTTACTGTTGGTAAAAATATGCTCATAGTAGAATCCAATTTAGTTGAACCGGAAGCTTCGCAATAGATATTACCATCAAACGAACGTAACATAGGCATAAGTGTATCTAATTCGGGTATATACTCAACAATATCTCCGATTTGTACGCTATCCATTACTACTGATGCTG
>JAKIYQ010000014.1:0-26521 GCA_022708465.1 Bacteroidota bacterium
CTGCAAATATAATGCTTATAAATTCATGCGCAACTCCTATACTAAAAAAATACATTCAAAAATATAAGAAAACTAAATAATTAACTTTATTTTAGTATAAATTTTAACTATTGATTAAATGGGTTCTCTATCGTATAGGATATATTACTTAATGCTTGACATAATGAATTAAAATTATATTAATGCCACAAACAAATAACATATTATATCATTTGTAAAAAAATTCAATAAGATTTTTTTTACAAATATTTTGTAAAAAAAATGGTACAAAAAAAATAACACATTACTTCGGTATATGTAAACTTGTACAGATATTATAAGTTTACAAAAAAACATTAATTAGAAGGGTACTTCACTAAATTTTCATACTTTTGTAATTGCAAAAAACACAGAGCATATCATGGACTCATACAAACCTATAAACCCTAATTTTCCACCCGCTATCAAGAATCTTATAATAATTAATTTTATTTTCTGGCTAGCGTCGATTATTCTTCCAAAATATGCAAATATAGATATTGTGGATTGGTTGGGATTGCATTATTGGTTGTCGGACAAATTCAATCCGGCTCAGTTAATCACATATATGTTTTTACACGACACAAGCAGTTTTTCACATATATTTTTCAATATGTTTGGTTTGTGGATGTTTGGAAAAAACATTGAAATGTTTTGGGGTACAAAACGATTTCTCATATTCTATTTTGTAACCGGTATAGGAGCTGGTATAATTCAAGAATTAACTTGGATGGTAGATTATGTTCCCATTGTAAATGCAATAAATGAGTATGCATCAAGCAAGGATATTTCGCAACTGATGCCGTATCTAAAAAATATACAAGAAAATACTATTATTCCGATAGATCAACTAATGGATTTCAAGACTCAAATACTTAATCAACCTATTACAGTTGGTGCATCCGGTGCTTTATTCGGTATTTTATTGGCATTTGCAATGCTATTCCCACAGGCTAGAATGTTTATGATCTTTATACCAATTCCTATACGTGCTCCTTATTTTGTTGCATTTTACGCATTAGCAGAATTGTTCATGGGAATTGGAGGTAATGCTGACGGCATAGCACACTATGCACACTTAGGCGGCATGCTTTTCGGTCTTATATTAATATTAATATGGAAGAAGAAAGGTACTTTGTACCAATAAATCATGTCTATTGCATCTGAATTAAAAATTAGCTTTAAAGAAGGCGGATATTTAACTCGCCTTATATACATAAATGCAGCTGTATTTCTTGCTGTAAAGATCTCATTGATAGTATGTACACTATTCAATGTTCCTACATTATGGATACGTTTTATTGAGATGCCGGCATCACTATCCGTTCTGATTTACAGACCATGGACTATTATCAGTTATATGTTTTTACATACTGAGTTTTTACATATAATCTTCAATCTATTGGCATTATATTGGTTCGGCAAAATATTCTTAATGTTTTTCAATCAAAAACAAATTGTAGGAGTATATATATTAGGTGGACTTGGAGGGGCTGTTATATATCTTATCGGATACAACCTTCTACCCTATTTTGCACAGTCAGTACCAAATGCATATATACTTGGAGCGTCAGCATCAGTAATGGCTATTTTATTTGCTACTGTGGTATACAGCCCTAATTATGAAATAAGATTAGCACTTATTGGAAATGTAAGATTAAAGTACCTGGGACTTGCATTCCTTATTATAGACATACTTGGAATTACTGCAACAAATGCCGGAGGTAGTATGGCTCATTTAGGAGGAGCGGCTATCGGTTGTTTGTATGCATTAATACTAAAAAAACACAATATTGATATCAGTTTTCAGATAACACAAATAATCAACTTTTTTTCGACATTTTCATTTACAAAACCTAAAATGAAAGTAAGCACAAATAACAACTATAAGACTGATAAACAATGGAATATGGAACGCAAATCAAAGAATAGCCGCATTGATGAAATATTAGACAAAATCAAAAAATCAGGTTATGAGCAGTTAACAGAAGATGAAAAAAAAGAATTATTTGATTTGAGCAACAAAAAATGAGAACCATATTACATATATTATTTCTCATAATCAGCGTAATTTCATTTGGCGCGCTGATACTTACTGACTTTATTTCTTACATACAGCCCTCATCTGTTTTATCTATTTTTAGTTCGTTGAGCGTAGCTTTTCCTTTCTTATTTATTACAACGTTTTGTTTATTATTATTTTGGATTATTCAAAAACGATGGATCTACGCCATAGTATTATTTATCTTACTACTGATATCTACACCAAACTTATTAAAAGTTTATTCATTTAAACCTTCTAGAATTGAACAATCTTCTGAAGATGCCTACAGCATAGCTAGTTTCAACGTTCATTATTTCTCGTTTTTTGAAAAAAAAGATGGGGAAAGGCTTGGAATAAGTATATTAGATTCAATGTCAAAGTCAAAATTTGACATTATATGTATTCAAGAGATGGGGTATGAAAACACAGATAGATACACTCTCGAATATATAAAAAGGAAATTAAAAGATTATCCCTACATGCAAATAAGAAATGCTGACAATAATAGCCACTTTCGAAAAGCAATAGCAACATTCTCGAAATACCCTATTATTGCAAAACACAATATTGAATTTGATTCTAGATATCATTGCGCTATTGCGTCAGACATACTTATTAATAATGATACATTAAGAGTTATTAATTGCTACCTCGAATCAAACAGGTTAACGGAACAAGAAAAAGAGATATATCATTCTGATGATAAAGAAAATTTAATTAAAAGAATATACAAAAAACTAGGTAATGCGTCTATCAAAAGGAATGCACAAGCATCAAAAATAGCCTCATTCAGCAAGCAATCAAAGCTTAAGACTATTATCTGCGGTGATATAAATGATGTACCTACTTCGTATGTTTATAGGACCATACGCGGAGATTATGAAGATACTTTCTTATCTTTATGCACTGGTATGGGAAATACATTCCACGAAAAAATTTACAGATTCAGAATCGACTATATATTTACAGATAAAAGAATTACGCCATTGTCTTTTAGTATCGGTAAACAAGATGATTCAGACCATTATCCGATTTCTATGTCATTCAAATTAAACTAATATGGAAAAACTACAAGCCCAAGTAAGTATCATAATGGGAAGCACCAGCGATTTACCTATAATGGAAAAAACTGCAAAAGTATTGGATGAATTTCAAATCCCATTTGAAATGAACGCACTGTCCGCTCATAGGACACCACAAGCTGTTGAAGAATTTGCAAAAAATGCAGAAAAAAGAGGTATTAAAGTAATTATTGCTGCTGCTGGTATGGCAGCTCATTTGGGAGGAGTTATTGCATCTATGACAACATTACCTGTTATCGGAGTACCTATCAAATCAAGTTTAGAAGGTATGGATGCACTATTGGCTATAGTACAAATGCCTCCGGGAATACCTGTTGCTACTGTAGGAATCAATGGATCAATGAATGCTGGCATCTTAGCTGTACAAATCATTGCTTTGCAAGATGAACGTGTAAACAAGCAACTAAAGGAATACAAAGAAAATCTTAAAAAGAAAATCGAAAAAGCAAACGAAGAACTTAAAGATATAAAGTTTGCTTATAAGACCAACTAAATTAATCTACGTAGTTATGTGCTATCAATTGGTACATAACTACGTTTTCAAAACCAGACTCTGTTCTGAGCCAATCTTTAAGCACACAAGTTCTCACAAATCCCGATTTTTCCAGCATCAAACATGATGCCTCATTATTTTCGGAAACTCTACAATACATTTGATGAATGTGCAAGAAGTCTAACACGTATCTACTTACAATTTCGATAGTTTGTATAGCATAGCCTTTTCGTTTATACTTCGGGTCTATTAGTATCCCAAACTCCAAACGACTATGGTAATGATCGATATTAAAAATATCGACTATGCCAATAGCTTGATTATCACAAATTCTTACTATTACTAATTTAAGCTCCTTAGTCTCGTATATATCAGACTGAGCTGCAGCAATATACTGTTTTAAAGCATAACGTGAATACGGAGCTATAGTTTGACCTTGTTTCCAATAGGCACTATCATTTTCCCAAAGGCTAAACATATCTATATCTTCAGGTTCCAACGCACGAAGCTTCAATATTTCGTTATCCAGTAGTTTCATATTGTTATGCTGAAATTCGGATGATAAATACAAATACGATTTACACCCTTGTTACTTTCTATTTTTTGTATCAAATCAGAATACGAATAATCTGAGCTTGAGTATGTTATTATTTCCCTATTATCTTTAGAACTTTGACGTATCTTTTTGGTAAAATAAGCAAACATTCTGAGCATGTTAGCAGCCATATTCACATTGTAATAAGCATATCTGCTTTTAGAATGTTTTTTATAATACAATATCATCGCATCAAAAAATGATGATATATATTTTTTTACATCACTCTTTGAAGATTCTCCTTTATAATGTAATATGGTTTCGGGATAATAGTAATTTTTTAAGCCTGATTGCAATATTCTGTACGACAAGTCAATGTCTTCGCCATACATAAAAAACTGTTCGTCAAATAACATTTCTTTACCTAATGCTTTTTTATTTAGCAACATAAATGCTCCGGCAAGGATTTGAGATTCTCCTGTTTGGTCATCACTCAATATTGTATTATAATACATATTGAAGAATCTTGAATGCTTAAACAATTTAGACAAGCCTGAAAACTTACAAAATGCAGCCCATAAAGATGGTATATTTCTTTTAGATTCAGGCAAAAAATTCCCGTCCGAATTTATCATTCTCACTCCTAATGCTCCAAAATCGGATGCAGTGTCTGCAAAATCACATACATGCCTAATACAGTTTTCTCCAATAATCACATCCGGATTCAATAATAACACATAATCACCTTTAGCCATTCGCATAGCTTGATTATTAGCTTTGGCAAATCCTACATTTTCGGCATTACTTATAAATATAGTTTTGGGGAAATAGCTTTTTACAAGTTTCTGAGATTCATCATTTGAGGCATTATCTACAACAAAAACCTCTGCATCAATTTCTGACAGAGACTTAGAAAGAGAATCCAAACATTGTAATAGATAGTCTTGTACTTTATAATTTACTATAACAACTGATAGTTTCATCTTTTTGCCAGCCACTCGCCAAAACGAATAATTAAATTTTTAGGCTTCGATTTTATGTATTGAGTATCGTAAACCGGTCGCGTTTGACCTTTTATCATGCCGTATATAACTCCCCAATCGGGTAATCCTCCAACATTTCGATCATCAATATATATATCGGCATTAATTTTTCTATTGCTCGCCTCATCATATTTTTCTTCAGGAAAATCATTATTAACTGCGTAAAATTCCAAACCTTTACTTAGACAATATTCAACAGCCTCATCTAATAATTTACCGGAACGCACAGACCAAAGTATCAATCTACATCCGGTTTCTGATTGTAAGCGTTTTAAAGTTTCTATTGCAAAAGGAATCTCTTTTCCTATTTTTGGATACTCATGCGTTACAATGGTCCCATCAAAATCAACCGCTATTGTCATCATGATTCTATCTCCTCATCTTCGTTAATATAATTATCTATTTTTGCCGGTGTCGGCTTGCTAAATATCAATGCAACAAAAGCTATCAAAAGGCAAAATAAACTAGATCTATCTCTTACAAAATAATACAAAACTCCTGATGCAAATCCGGGTATATAAAGTAAAATCATCTGAATTCTTGACCAATGTATATAATACGACAAATCAGATTTAATTTTAATTTTTACCGAATACAATTTTAATGCTGTAGGGATTAAGGCTAGTAATAAACATATCACTACTCCTTGCATTATCATAATGGTATTTGCAGATAAGCTAAGATTATTTGGTAGTAAATGAGCTATCACCAATTCTAAAACCAGTAAACCATAAATTGCATAGTATATTGCAAATAATTGTTTTTGGGCTTGCTTTTTATTCATATAATTAGTTTTTATAAGGTACTCTGTTTACTATAGATCGGCCTAATGTCAATTCGTCGGCATATTGAAGTTCATCACCCACTGCTATTCCACGTGCTATAGTTGTTAGTGTCAGGTCAAATTCAGACAATTTTTTAGAGATATAATATGCAGTAGTGTCACCTTCCATTGTGGTACTTAAAGCCATTACTATTTCTCTAACTCCGCCTTCAGACACCCGTTTAACAAGGCTATCGATTTCCAAATCATTTGGGCGTATTCCATCCATCGGAGAGATTACTCCACCTAATACATGATATAGTCCTTTGTATTGACCTGTGTGTTCAATCAACATAACTTCTTTAATTGTTTCGACCACACAAACCAAACCTGCATCACGTGTTAGATCTGAGCAAATTTGACAGACATCATTATCAGAGATATTTTTACATATTTTGCAATATTTGACTTCGTTTTTTAGCAACAATATTGATTGTGCAAAATCATCAACATCGTTTTTCTCTTGCTTTAACATATGCAAGGCTAGTCGGAGTGCAGTCTTCCTACCGATTCCGGGCAACTTGGCGAACTGATTTACAGCATTCTCCAGTAAAAAAGAAGGATATGATTGAATATCTGACATTATATTAAATAAGCTACAAATATAGTTATTCTTATAATTTCTAACAACAGATATAGGATTGAATATTAGTACTTTTAACTAAGAGTAGCACATAAGAAGAAATACTATCACGATTTCATGTATCGGCAGAAAAGACTCAATTTATAAGCATCCAACAAAAATAAAAAAGGAACATTCAAATATAGTAAAGCATAAATAAGTGGGTTGATTGCGTAACTTACATAAGCACATAAGTTTGCCATATGAAAGGATTTTATTTTGTTGTATATTTTAACCAAGCGCACGTTTTGTGGGAAATTGTCATTTTTCACCATATATGACAGATTTCTTACTGCTGTTGAGCATTGCTTCAAGAAACACTTATTAGATACCAATCTATTTTCCAATGGATTATTTATGTGGTACATAGGTACTCCATTTTGATATAATGCCCATGAAAACAATGCATCTTCGTAACCATAAGCAACTATTGTTTCGTCGAAACGAACTTTTTCAAAAACCTTTTTATGAATCAGAAAATTACCGGATAAAAATGTTTGGTATGGATGTGAATTTCTAAATTCTACAGGTCTGCATTCCCTTTTCAAACCATATAAGTAGCGCAACTTTTCGTTCCATGATGCATTGTCAGAATAACAAACTCCTCCATAAACAACTTTTTCTTTACCATCAATTTGGGCAACATAATCAGACAAGAAAGTATCTGAGACTATAACCGAATCGCAGTCCATAAATAACAAATAATCGTATTGAGCGTTATCCGACAAAATATTACGAATTTTTGCACGCCCCACGTTTTTGTCCATCTTTAAATAAACATCAGCAAGTGATGCAATTTCTTCATTTATAGATGTATACGAATAATCAGAGCCATCATCAGCTAAGACGATTTCAATAGGTATAGTAAGAGTAGACTTTTGTTTTATTAAATTATAAAAGAGCGGTCTAATGTCGTAATTATATATTGGGATGCATATAGAGAGCATGTCGTTTTCCACAAAAGTTTCACAAAAGTAAGTAAATTATTGCTCATACGAACAAAATATACGATATTTGTCAATAAAATAAGACATTCATGATTAAACATCTGAGAAACATAGTTTGTGTTGTTTTTGGATTATTATTTATCGCTCCTAATATGCAATCAGAAGAAGCTAACAAAAGTATTGGCATCTGCCTAAGTGGAGGTGGAGCTATTGGATTTACACATCTTGGCGTACTACAAGCCTTGGAAGAAAATAACATTAAACCTCAATATGTATCCGGATCAAGCATGGGAGCGTTAATAGGAACATTGTATGCAGCCGGATATTCTCCTTCAGAAATAATGGTTTTAGTAGAACAAAAGCAATTGTATAAAATAATTAATTTCGTATCATCTCCTAAATCAAGAAAAGGTTTGTCGAGCATGAAGAACGTACAAAAAATCTTGCTCAAATATGTCCCGCACAACAATTTCGAAATGCTTAATAAAAAACTGTATATATGCGTTGCTAATTTAACTACCGGTCAGTGCGAAATCATTTCAAGCGGTAAACAACTCAGCGAATATGCATGTGCATCAGCTGCAATTCCTGTTGTATTCGAACCACAAGAAATAAATGGCAGCCAATATGCAGATGGAGGTTTATTAAACAATCTACCGGCTGAACCATTAAGGCAAATTTGTGACGTAGTTATTGGTGTTGACGTACTTGAGTATCCGAAGAATAAAAAAATATCAGACAAAATGGAATCTTTGTATTTGTCTATATTAGTCAATAATGCAGAATCCAATTTACGTAGAAAAGAATTTTGTGATTATTATATAAGTTGCAATGGAGCAAGCAAATACTCTCTTATAGATTTCAAAAATTACAAGGAACTGTATCAAATAGGATACGATATAACAATTGAATATATAAAACAGCATCCGGAGATAAAAGATCTTGCCGGATATTAAAAAGAATAACTTAATACACAAAAGATTATGATTAAACACATTTCATCGTACATATGCATTGCATTAGCAGCTATTTTATTTACAGCTTGCAGTAATACCAAAATGTTATCATCTTGGAGAGCAGAATCAGTACCAAATAACACTATGGACAAAGTACTAATATTTTCGCTACTCGGCATTAAAGGGAACAATGATGTACAGGACGATTTTGAGGATGCAATTGTTTCAGATTTACACCGCAATGGTATTAATGCCTATTCAGCATACGACATTTATGGTTCAGCAGGTTTAAAAAGCAAAAGCAAAGAAACTCTTGCAAAAGAAATTCATGATGGTAACTATACAGGAGTAATGATAATAACATTGTTAGATAAAAAGAAAGAAACTAATTATGTTCCGGGCAGTACATACAATGTAGCCGTTCCTATAATGCCTTACGGATTCGGATTCTATCACTATTACAATTGCTATGGATATTATTATGACCAAGTAACTACTCCAGGATATTACACTACAGACACGGAATATATCCTTGAGGCTAGAATATTTAATACTCAAGATGCAAAAGACGCCATTTACATAGGTAAAACATCAACAATGAATCCTTCTGATGCGGAATCTATGGCGAAAGATTTTTCTAATACCATAACGCACGACTTATTCAACCAAGGTATCATTCAAAATAAGAAATATAAATCAGATACATCAAGATTCGATTATTAATAGTGAATAAATGTGTTTTTATCTGTAAATTATTTTAGCTAAAAACGGGTTAAAATGGCAATTATGTATAAATAAATGTTAAAATAATTACATTCGACTGCTTTTTTTTACTGAATAATTTGCAGCATATATCAAGAAACTTTACCTTTGCGTCAATATTAGTTTTCTTCGTAAGAAAAAGATTAAGAATTAAGATGGGGCAAGTGGTGATCAGGCGTGATCGCCACTTGTTTTTTATATATACCCCAAACAAAAAAAATAATCTAATAAACGAGCAAATCATTTTACTTTTCTGGCTATAATATCCATTATATTTACTAATTTTGCATCGTTAAAACTAAACTAAATAACAGCCCATGAAAGTCATGAAATTCGGTGGAACATCCGTAGGTTCTGCCCAAAGAATGAAAGAAGTTACAAAACTAATTTCCGACAAAGAGCAAAAAATAGTAGTTCTATCAGCAATGTCAGGAACAACCAACACACTTGTTGAAATTGCAGATTATTTATACAAAAAGAATTCTGTAAGTGCTAATGAGGTAATTAATACTTTGGAAGCAAAATATGATTCCGTAATCAACGAATTATACACATCTGAATCATACAAAGAACAAGCAAAATCCAGCATAAAGAAAAATTTTGATTTACTTCGTGCACTTGCTAAAAATAATTTCTTCACAGTATTTGAAGAAAAAACAGTTTTGGCACAAGGAGAATTAATGTCTACAGCTATGGTCAATCTTTATTTAAACGAGATTGGACAAAAATCAGTATTAATTCCTGCATTAGACTACATGCGCATTGACAAGAATAATGAACCTGATGCTGCATACATAAGAGAACATTTGGTAAAAGAGCTTGCTAAACATCCTCAAGATACCGATATATATATTACACAAGGTTATATTTGCCGTAACGCTTATAACGAAATCGACAACTTACAACGCGGAGGTAGTGATTATACAGCTTCATTGATTGGTGCAGCAATTTTAGCTTCTGAAATTCAGATATGGACAGATATTGACGGAATGCATAATAACGACCCTCGTTTTGTAGAAAACACAAAACCTGTTGCAAAATTGCATTTTGAAGAGGCCGCAGAACTTGCATATTTTGGTGCAAAAATCTTGCATCCTACATGTATTTTACCTGCAAAACTTGAAAATATACCCGTACGCCTTCTAAATACAATGGAACCTAACGCACCGGGTACGCTTATTTCAACTGATATAACAAAACACAAAATAGAAGCTGTTGCAGCAAAAGATAATATCACTGCAATTAAAATCAAATCAGGACGCATGCTTTTGGCATACGGATTCTTACGTAAAGTTTTTGATTGCTTTGAAATTCACAAAACTTCTATCGATATGGTTACCACATCAGAGGTTGGTGTTTCTGTTACAATTGACAACACAAAACATTTAGAAGAGATCGTCAACGATCTTAAAAAATTCGGTACTGTGACTGTCGAGAAAGATATGGTTATTATCTGCGTTGTAGGTGATATGAACTCAGAAAACGTAGGTTTTCAAGCTAAAGTTGTAAATGCACTTAAAGATATACCTGTACGAATGATATCTTACGGTGGAAGTAATTACAATGTATCTTTCTTGGTACAAGCAAGTGACAAGAAACGTGCGTTAAACTTACTTAGTGAACATTTATTCAATTAATAAAGTAAAATGATTAAAGGTAAATTCCCTATAGATAAGTTTAAAGGTATTAAAACTCCATTTTACTATTACGATTTAGGTTTACTTCGTCGCACTCTAGATATTTTAAAGGCAGAAACAGATAAGTACGGATTTACAGAGCACTATGCTGTTAAGGCAAATGCGAACCCTACTATACTTAAGATTATTTCGTCTTACGGATTTGGTGCAGATTGCGTTAGCGGTGGAGAAATAAAAGCAGCTTTAGAAGCCGGATTCCCTGCTAACCGCATCGTATTTGCAGGAGTAGGGAAAGCAGATTGGGAAATAGAACTTGGATTGGATAACGATATTTTTTGCTTTAATATTGAATCATTAGCAGAGTTAAATGTTATAAATGAATTTGCAGCTGCAAAGCACAAAGTAGCAACTATTGAAATTCGCGTAAATCCTGACATTGATGCCCACACACATTCAAAAATCACAACAGGATTACAAGAAAATAAGTTTGGTATTAATCTTGAACAATTAGATGATATAATTGAAACTGCAAATAAACTTAAAAATATTAATTTAATTGGATTACACTTCCACATCGGTTCTCAAATTACCGATATGAGTGTTTTTAAAGATTTGTGTTTGCGAGTAAATGAGATACAATACAATTTACTACAAAAAGGCATCCATTTGCAAAATCTTAATTTCGGAGGTGGATTAGGTGTTGATTATCATCATCCAAACCACTATAGCATTCCGGATTTTACAAATTACTTCGCAGTATTCAATAAATTAGTTGAAAGACGCGAAAATCAAGATATTCACTTTGAATTAGGCAGAGCTGTTATTGCACAGTGCGGTTCACTGATTTCAAAAGTCTTATACATAAAAGAAGGCGAAAAGAAGAAATTTGCGATTCTTGATGCTGGAATGACTGACCTGATAAGACCTGCGATGTATGATGCATATCATAGACCTGAGAATATTACTTCCGATTTAGAAATAGATACTTACGATATAGTTGGTCCTATATGCGAATCATCAGACGTATTTGGTAAAGACATTGAGTTGAACAAAACAAAACGCGGAGATTTAATTGCATTTAGAACAGCCGGAGCATATGGTGAAGTTATGGCATCTCAATACAATTTACGCGCAATAGCAAAAAGTTATTTCTCTGATACTTTATAAATATGGCATATAACTATCTTAACTACATTTTAGATTATTTTTACGGACTTCCAATATGGCTAGGTATTGTTATAGGATGTGCGTTTTGCTTCTTTATTATACAAATGGTTTATTATTGGGGATTTTTCACCAATATTTTTAGATTCAAAAGGAAATGTAGAAAAAATAAAGTAAGCTTTTTAGAATCTTTTCCACCTGTATCCGTAATAATTTGTGCCAAAAACGAAGAAGTCAACCTTAATGATAAACTTCCAAAAGTTCTGGAGCAGGATTATCCGGATTACGAAGTTATTGTAGTTAATGATAGCTCGTCTGACGAAAGCGAAGAGGTATTAGCCATAATGAAAACAAGATATGAGCGACTACACACTACTTTCGTTCCCGAAAATGCAAAATTCATTGATTCAAAGAAATTTGCTTTAACCTTAGGAATAAAAGCTGCAAAGAACGAAATATTAATCTTTACTGATGCAGACTGCGAACCTAGAACTGACAAATGGTTAAAAAATATTGTTAGGAACTTTACTGAGGATACACAAATTGTGTTGGGTTATGGTGGTTATAAACACAAAAAATCATTATTGAATTATATAATTGTATTTGATACACTATTTATTGCAATTCAATACCTAAATTATTCATTATCAGGCAAAACATATATGGGTGTTGGTAGGAATATGGCATACAGAAAGAGTATGTTCATAAAATCAAAAGGATTTACTGCACACCTTAATCTGCAATCAGGCGATGATGATTTATTTATAAATGAAACTGCCACCAAAACTAATACCCGTATTGAAATATCTCCGGATAGTATAACTATTTCAGAGCCTAAAGATACTTTTAGCATGTGGAAACGTCAAAAAGAACGTCACCTATCAACATCCGGCCACTATCGTTTTGGTAGCAAAGCATTAATTGGAGCAGAAGTTCTTTCTCGCGGATTGTTTTACGCATCACTCATTGCCCTAATAATATCTTTTGATTTAGTAGCATCTTATATTGCAGCTGGTATGTTTCTAATAAGATATATTACACAATATATTATTATAAATCTTACTGCTAAGCAATTAGGCGAGCGTAAATACTACATAGGCATACTTGCATTAGATATTTTACTTCCTTTAATAAATCTTAATATTCAAATTAAAAGTTTGTTTAGAGGTAAAGAGAAATATAAATGGAAATAAAGAAATACTAAATTCCGTCTTTTTACAAAACTTTCATACTACGATTTTTTTGTCTTTCAAGTAATTGTCGTATCTTTGCAACCCATGAAAAAGGTATGCTTATATTTATTATTCCTTTTGTTATGTACTTCTCCTGTTTACGGAAGTGCATACTCTAAGTTGCTGAAAAGCCCTGATACCGAATTAAAGTATAACGCGGCTTTAAATTACTATGAAAAAGGAGATTACACTAAAACGATTACTCTACTCGAAGATATTTCACGCACATACAAAGGAACAGAAACAGCCGAAAATATTTTATATGTTTTATCTTCAAGTTATTTTAAGAAAAAAGACTATATATCTGCATCACACTATTACAACACCTATGTAAATACTTATTTACGTGGTTCTCATTATACGGAATGTCTGTTTATGCTGGCATATTGCTATTACAAACAATCTCCACACCCTGAATTAGACCAAACAGAAACTTTAAAGGCTATTGAAAGATTTCAAATATATATCAATCAATTTCCCAACGATTCGCGCATACCTGAAGCTAAAAAAATGCTAGGCGAAATGTACAACAAATTGGCTGATAGAGAGTTATATAATGCACGATTATATTATAATTTAGGCAATTACAAGGGAAACAACTATAGAGCAGCTATTGTTACGGCTCACAATGCTATGAACGATTATCCTGATTCTCCTTACAAAGAAGAATTTGCTTTAATTATTGTACGTTCAAAATATAAGGAAGCTGTAAATAGTGTACAAAAAAAGGTAAAAGACAGAAGTGAGGATGCTTGGGACGAGTGCTATTATTTTTTACAAGAATACCCTGAAAGCAAGCACAAAAAAGAGGTAGAAAAAATTGCCTCAAGCCTCAACAAAATAATCAAACCAACAGAAGTAGAAACTAGTTTAAAATAAAAGCCATGGATTACAAAAAATCAAACGCATCTCTTTCAACTATCACACGTGATGTAAATAATTTGTGCAAAAACACAGCTAATGTTTATGAAACCGTTGCTATTATTTCAAAACGTGCTAATCAAATTAGCGTTGAAATAAAGGAAGAATTAAAACGCAAACTAGAAGAGTTTTCAAGCAACAATGTAGACAACTTGGAAGAAGTATTTGAAAACCGCGAGCAAATAGAGATTTCAAAATACTACGAACGTTTACCAAAACCAACATTGCTTGCTACTCAAGAATACATTGAGGACAAAACTTATTTCCGCAACCCTGCTAAAATTAAATAATAGTTGCAAGGTAAACACATCGTTTTAGGTATTACAGGTAGTATTGCCGCATATAAGGCAGCATACCTAGTACGTGGTTTTATAAAAAAAGGCGCGGAGGTCAAGATCATTATGACCGAAAATGCTAAGCAATTTATAACTCCACTAACTATGGCTACCCTATCTCAAAACCCGATTGCAGTAGAATTCTTTGATCCTACAAACGGAGAATGGCATAGCCACGTAAAATTAGGTCTGTGGGCTGATGTATTCCTAGTTGCTCCGGCAACTGCAAACACCTTAGGTAAGATGGCAAATGGCATTGCAGACAACTTACTCACCACAACGTTTTTGTCAGCTAAATGTCCTACCGTAGTCGTTCCGGCAATGGATGTAGATATGTATTCACACCCTGCAATGCGTAATAACTTAAATGCTTTACGTAATATGGGAGTCGGCATCCTAGAACCTGAAACCGGAGAATTAGCAAGTGGTTTACTAGGCAAAGGAAGAATGCCCGAACCTGAAACAATTTTAGAGTACATGGAATCTTTTTTCAACAAAGAACAATCCATGTCTAAAAAAAAAGTTCTGATAACAGCCGGTCCAACCTACGAAAAAATTGATCCGGTACGCTTTATTGGCAACTATTCAAGCGGCAAAATGGGCTATGCACTTGCCGATGAATGTGCAAAACAAGGAGCAGAAGTTTGTTTAATATCTGGACCTGTTAGCATCAAACCCACACAAAATAATATCAAGGTTATATCTGTTGAATCTGCAAACGAAATGTATACAGCTGCCATTGAGCAGTTTCAACAAGCAGATATTGCGATTTTGTGTGCAGCAGTTGCTGATTTCACGCCAGAGAACAAAGCTGACAACAAAATAAAGAGGGGTAAGGATGGTTTAACTTTAAATTTAATACCAACACAAGATATTGCAGCTGAACTTGGGAAATCAAAGAAATCAAATCAAATATTGGTTGGTTTTGCCTTAGAAACCAATAACGAAACTGCCCATGCAATTGACAAGTTAAAGCGAAAGAATTTGGATTTTATTGTTTTAAACTCACTGAATGATGAAAAATCATGCTTTGGACATGATACGAATAAGGTATGTATTATTGACAAAAAAGGAGAAATAAACAATTTCCCATTAAAGAATAAACAGGAAGTAGCTAAAGATATTATCAATAAAATCACGACATGGAAAGACTAAGAACATTATTTTTGATTCTTGCAAGTATCTTGATTGTCGGTATAGCACAGGCTCAAGAGTTAAATTGTAAGGTAACAATAAATTCTGACCAGATTCAAGGCACAAACAAATCTGTATTTGAGGCTTTACAAAAGGCTGTTACTGAGTTCATGAACGAAAGGCAATGGACAGATTATGAATATCAAGTATCTGAACGCATTGAATGCTCTCTTTATATAGTAGTTAAAACATATTCAAGCAACACATTCTCTGCCGAATTGCAAATACAAGCAAATCGTCCTATTTATAATAGCTCATACAAATCTCCTATATTCAGTTTCACTGATAAAAACTTTAATTTTAACTACACCGAAGGCGACCCTCTTAATTTTGATGCTACAAGTTTTGGGAATAACTTAACTGAAGTATTGGCATACTATGCATATATAATTATAGGAACTGATTGCGACTCCTTTTCAAAACTAGGTGGAACTCCATTCTACAGAAAAGCAGAACAAATTGTAAATCAGGCACAGAGTACTAACGAATCAGGATGGAAGGCTTTTGAAGATAACAAGAATCGTTACGCTCTAATTAACAATATATTAGACGAAGTAGTTACCCCATATAGAGAGTATTTTTACACCTATCATCGCCTTGGTTTAGATGAAATGAGTTTATCTGCCGACAAAAGTAGAACCCGTATTGTTGAAGGCCTGCCTATACTTAAAACAGTTTACAAGTCAAGACCATCTGTTATTATAATCAACGAATTTGTTGAGACCAAGATGGATGAAATAATCAACATCTACTCAAAAGCTTCAAGCCAGGAACGTAAAGACGCCTATGAAATTCTGAGCTACATAGTTCCTACTATGCAAAATAGCTTAAGCGCCTTAAAATAATTTTTTCATGCTTCGTAGTTTGCACATAGAAAATTATGTTTTGATCAAATCCCTAGATTTGGACTTTAAAAGTGGATTTTCTGTTATTACCGGTGAGACGGGTGCAGGAAAATCAATTCTATTAGGTGCACTAGGTTTAGTTTTAGGAAACAGAGCCGATTTAAAAACCATTTCCGATGGTCAAGAAAAATGTGTAATTGAAGCCGTTTTTGATATATCAAACTACAATATTAAAAAGCTCTTTGAGGATAATGATTTGGATTATTATGACGAATGTATATTCAGAAGAGAGTTATTACGCAGCGGCAAATCACGTTTATTTCTTAACGACACTCCTGTAAGCATATCTATTTTAAAAGCCATAGGCGATAAACTAATAGATATCCACTCGCAACATAGTAACCTGTTACTTAAAGATGATTCGTTTCAATTAAGTGTTTTAGATTGCATTGCTGACAATAAAGATATTAGAAATAAATATCGCGAAATATATGACAAACATATTACTGTATCGAAGTTATTAAAAAACACTATAGAATTAGCCGCATCAGATAAAAAGGACTTAGATTATATCGAGTTCCAATGCAAACAATTATGTGATGCAAAATTACGTGCAGACGAGTTGCCTGAATTAGAGAGTGAGCTGCTGTATTTAGAACATGCAACCGAATTAAAAACAGCATTGGCACAAACAGAAGATGCATTACTCAACGAAACAGGCATAATATCATTATTGCGTATTGCTGAAAATCAAACACAAACGGCATCTAATTTCCAAGCAGAATTACAAGCCTTACACGACAGAATAAGTACTTGTACAATTGAACTGAAAGACATAGCTGATGACATATCAAAACGCTGTGAATCAATTGAGATGAATCCTGAACGTTTGGAGCAAGTACGCGAACGTTTGGATTTAATCTATACCCTACTTCAAAAGCACAAAGTTGCAGATGTTTCAGAATTGCTAGACCTTCAAAAAGTATTGGAAAATAAAATTTCCAAGCTCAATTGTTCTGATGAGAATATAGATAAACTCAAAAAAGAAGAGAATCTATTAAATATTGAATTACAAAAACTTGCAACAGCACTATCAGAAAGCAGAAAAGGCACTATTAAACAGATTGAATCACATTTAACAGCAAGTTTATCGAACTTAGGTATTCCGAATGCGAATTTTGTAATTGAAATAAATACAACTGACACTCCAAGCCGCAGCGGAATTGATAAAGTTTCATTCTTGTTTTCCGCGAACAAATTGCAAAAACCACAGGCTGTTGCTCAAATAGCATCAGGTGGTGAGATATCAAGACTGATGCTTTGTATCAAAGCTATGATAGCTAAATCTGAAAATCTACCTACTTTAATATTTGACGAGATTGACACCGGCATATCAGGCGAAGTTGCCGCAAAAATGGGAAACATTTTAAAAGAAATGGGATTACATTCTCAAATAATATGCATTACACACCTTCCTCAAATAGCTGCAAAAGGTAGTAGTCATTATATGGTATATAAGAAAGACGAAGAGGGCACTGAGACACATGTCAAGCTACTTAATCAAAACGAAAGAGTTGAAGAAATTTCAAAAATGTTAAGTGGTACAGCTATTAGCAGTGCTGCTATAGAAAACGCTCAAGACTTACTGAATAACAATTGAGAGAATTTATTTTTCCCTAAAACATAATAAGAAAATAGAATACTGCCTTTAAATATAACCGGAATTCGTTTAGTTATATATTTATGCATATTCTCTTTACGTTTTTCTTTCAAAGAGCAACACATTGAATACGCCGCTAATCTGCCTTTTATTGCGGCTGCAGCATCCTTCTTCTTTCCTTGCAAAAGCATTATTATGGCAGCTAAGTAATCTAAAAAGAATCTAATGATCCAAACCCACCACAATGATAACATAGGTACATTTTTGTACAACATACACAAGTTATTTCTGAAATTTAGATATGTTTTATGTGGATTTTCTGCGCTAAGAGTACCTCCTCCAACATGATATACAACACTTTGAGGCACCACCATAACTAGTCTTCCTCGTGCATTTAATCGCCAACACAAATCAATCTCTTCTTGGTGAGCAAAAAACGAAGCTTCCAAGCCTCCATAGTCCTGAAAATCATCACGTCGCATAATTAAGCAAGCACCACTTGCCCAAAACACTTGTCGCACGTCATTATACTGACCATCATCATATTCTATATCAGACAAAATACGACCACGACAGAAGGGATATCCTAGGATGTCTATATATCCCCCGCCAGCACCTGCAAACTCAAAAAAATTACGATTGTTTATTTGTAATATTTTAGGTTGGCATGCCGCAACACGTGGATTCTTATCCATATAATCAATAGGCGCTTGCAACCAATCGGGAGTAACTTGTACATCAGAATTTAGCAATACAACATATTCAGTATCAACCTTAGCTATTGCAAGATTATAACCTTCTGCAAAGCCATAGTTTTTTTTAAATTCTATAAGTTTTACAGTAGGAAAGTTTTGTTTTAAAAAATCAACAGAATCATCAGTGGATGCATTATCAGCAACATAAAGATCTGCATCGTCATAGGGAGTGTATTCAATCAGTTTTGGTAAATATTTTTTTAAAAACGATTTACCATTCCAATTAAGAATTATTACTGCTACTTTTTTCATAATCTTTTCTTGAATATTTCCACCGATTATGCGACCACAAATAGCATTCGGGCTGGTTACGAATATCAGCTTCCAACATCTCGGCATACATCTGAGTAATCTCATTTTGAGCCGTGTTTGCTACATTGTCGCACATTGGAAGTATAGTTACTTCATAATACCCTCTTTTAACTTTTACTACCCGACTGTAACAGGCCTTATAACTAAATTTTCTAGCCATACGTTCTGCAGTAAAGATAAATGGAGTATCCTGATTCAAAAACCTCGTCCAGTATTGACGTGATTGAGGAAGAGGAGCTTGATCAACTATAAAGCAAGTTATATAGGCACCACCTTCTTTGTCTCTCTTTGCCAATTCGCGCATACCATTATTAGTTTCTATTGAAATTGAGCCGAATTGTTCTCTCATTTCCAACATCATTGCATCAAAGGTCTTATTAGTCAATTGTTTGTAGAAATGGATAGATGGAAAGTCAATATAAATTGATAATGATATAAGATATTCCCAAGAAGCATGATGAGCAGAGAACATGAATAATCTATCACCTGCAGCTAAAGATGCTTTTATTTCGTCAATATTTGTAAACTTGAAATGTTTTTGTATTTCAGGAACACTTATATGAAACAATTTTATTGTCTCAACAAACAAATCACAAAAATGATGGTAAAATTTCTTTTCAAGTTTTATAATTGACTTGAGATCTTTCTCAGGAAATGAATTGACTAAATTCTTACGAACAACCTTACGTCTGTATCTTGCTATATAATAAACAATTACATAAAAAAAATCAGAAAGCGCGAAAAGTACACACCAAGGTAATCTAGCAATTAAAGAGAATAATGTTTTCATTCAAACAAACCTATTGATTTAGAATACTTGTTTTCTGCATCTAATAATGCTGTTACATTTTCTGCAGTAAACTTATCCATTCCATCTTTTTTAGACTCTTTGATAATTTTAGATATCAATTCGTCCTCATCTACAATGAACTTTTCATCCATTTCATACATCAAGTCTAAAAAATATTGAATATCGTCATCCTCAAAAAAAGATTGATAATCTGAAGATATATTTTTTAGAATAAAAGCGATGGCATCATCGTCATCGTAAGCTGATAGATTTTTTTCTGATGACATAAGTCTAATTTTATATTGTTACTAATATGCAAAAGTACAAAATAAACAGTAACTTTGCCACTTCTTTACTATAAAATAAAAAGTAAAACATGTCTATACATCAAATTGAAGATCAAAGAAAAGTCACTACACATCGTTTGTTAGAAATGAAAATGCGTGGTGAAAAAATCAGTATGCTTACTGCATACGATTATTCAATGGCAACAATAATCGATGAAGCCGGAATGGATGTTATTTTGGTTGGAGATTCTGCATCTAACGTTATTTGTGGAAACGTAACCACTCTACCGATTACATTAAATGAAATGATATTTTTAGCAAGAGGCGTTGCTCGTGCTGCAAAAAGAGCATTAGTTGTTGTGGATATGCCTTTTGGAACTTGTTCCGGTAATCCTAGAATGTCGCTTGAAGCTGCAATTAGGATTATGAAAGAAACAGGTGCAGATTCATTAAAAATTGAAGGTGGTAAGGAAGTTGTCGAAGATATTAAAAAAATTATTGATGCAGGTATTCCTGTTATGGGTCATCTTGGATTAATGCCTCAATCTATAAATAAATATGGTACATACACTGTAAGAGCAAAAGAAAAGGCAGAAGCTGATAAACTTCTTGAAGATGCCAAACTTCTTGAAGAAGCCGGTTGTTATGGCATAGTACTAGAAAAAATTCCTGCCAAACTTGCTCAAAAAGTTGCACAGTCATTAAGTATACCTGTTATTGGTATAGGTGCAGGTGGTTATGTTGACGGACAAGTTTTAGTAATGCACGATATGTTGGGTATCTCACAAGGTTTTTCACCAAGATTCCTTCGTAGGTATGCTGATATTAACGGGATTGCAACAGCAGCTGTTCAGCAATACATAAAAGACGTAAAAAGTAAAGATTTTCCGAACGAAAGCGAACAATATTAGAAACGATACATTAAATATATATACAAAAAAATGCTTAATAACTTTGATTATTAAGCATTTTTTTACGAGCGTTATCGTTTAATAAATTTCTCAATTTTGCCATTTAGGCGCACATAATAAACACCATCTGATAAGGTAGAAATATCAATGTTAGCAATAGTTTCATCAAATATATTTTTACTTACGATACGACCTGACATATCATATATAATAAGCTCCGTTTGCGTTAAATAATCTGATGTAATTGTTATTTGACTTGTTGCAGGATTAGGGAATATAGAGAATGAAGTTTCGTTAATTTCTGAAACTTCAGTTGCACACAAGTCGAAGTTTCCTTCTTTATCGTTCATATAAACCGCTCCTTCACCGCAAATAAAACTATTACCTTCTATTGATTTTGAAAGCCCGGTCACATTTAATGTTGCATTTACCATAATATCAGGATTTTCTGCAGAACCTTTTCCTTTCTCAATAATCAACTCACTAATAGTAACATTAGTGTTAATAATCGGACGCACCATTCCATTATCAGGTATTACAACAATAGAAGAAGATGTCGGAACCATTCCTTGTTCCCAGTTAGCGCAATCTGTCCAATCTGTAGTACCCTTATTTCCTGTCCATATACTTGCACGAGTATCAGCAATATCTGACATTGTTTCAGTAACAACAGCAGGTGCCTCGTATGTAGCTTTAACCCATGCCTTTTGAGCAATATTATTCGTACTGTTATTCCATATTTTAATTGCGATCCAACCTGCTTGGGTAGGTGTATATGTCAATGTAACATCTTGTGTACCATTTGCTTTTGATAAGGCATTACCATCTAAATCATAAATTGCTAAAGTGATATCATTGTCTTCATCGGCCGGATGCATCACAATACTTAATTCTTTGTCCTTTTCAGCATAAATTTTTCCTACTAAACGTTGTGCTGTAGAATTTTCAGGTAGTGCACCTCCTTGACCAAGTGATTCACAGTGACTATCACCTAAATCATTAGCCATTTCCCACTCTTGAACGGTTATAGCCGATCGATATGGTGTATAGTTTGTTTCTTTGTTTGCAGGGGCCCAAACTGAATAACCCAAGCCGGTACCGGTATTAGTAACTTTAGCACAGAATCTTCCGTCTGCATAGGCAGTACGATTACCTGATACTCCTCCTGAATAATCTTTAAGCTCAACATTTCTGAAGTCTGTATCAATCCATTCTTCCCTATCGCTTGCTCCATTATCAGTTATAGCAATTATCGCATTGCCTGCGCGTTCCACAATTAATAAATCGCCATCTTGCCAACGTACTTTATAATCGCCATATTTAAAATCAAGATTTTGATGACACCATATTAAATTCTTAACTGCATCACGCACAGGTAATTCTTCTTCATTTTTAGGATCGTGAGTCCAACGTTTACCATTCGACAAGTTAAACAAATCCTCCATGTAAACACTAATATTTCCGTCGAGTGCCATGGCTATTGCATAAGCCATACCTAAACGTTTATCGAATGGATCAATATGTCCTCCGGTTTCGTTACCTCCATCCCATCCTATATACTTTCCATCTTCATCAAATTCAGGACGAAATGTATCATGACTATTTACATAATTCAACGAACGATGTACCTTTTGAGTCGCATAATTTTCATACCGCATAGTAAGTTGCGAACCCGGTATATCTGACAAATTTGCGTATCCTCCGCCACTTACTATATTTTTAATAGTTCCGCGCAATGGCACATCGTAAGCGCCCATCAAGAATTCAGAACCGCCATTTGCATATTTTACATCATTGCAATATTGATCTATTCTGCTTTTTCCATCAATAAATTCGCCTACATTAAACATCGCTTCACCACCTGCACACCAGCTTGGCAAAGAATATTTCACATTGTACACAAAATCTTGTTGCGCCCATTCAGGGAAGTGTTTTACTGCATCCCATCTGTATCCATCGACAGCTGTTTGTTTTGTAAACCATATAAGCCAATCTCTTGCTTGATTTCGCATATAATTTGCAGATTGTGTCGGGTTGTATCCAACAGCATTTGAACTTTGCCCGTATGCACCTTCGTAATAACAAATATCGGGCCCCCACCAATCAGAACACCAATCACCGGTATTGCAATCATGTGCTTGATTTGGATGGAAATTAGGCCAATTTTTTGCCCATCGTCCGCTACGGCTCCAATAATCGCTTTCAGAACCATCTGTAGCAGGTGTATCGTATGATACGTATCTGAAATTCTTCCATTTATTATCTCTCGCACCCGGGTCTTCTCCACCATTTCCATCTTTTTCAGAACCCGCTCCGTCAACGTGATTTAAAACGGCATCTTCAATAACCTCTATTCCATTTGCGTGCATCACAGCTATCATTCTCAACACCTCATCTTTAGTACCAAAACGAGTAGTATTTGATCCTTTCTGATACTTATCTCCCAAATCATAATGGTCAAATGGAGAATATCCTACAGAACCTGAATGTGGGTTTTTGAAAAATGGAGGTACCCAAACCGCATTGATGTCGAGTTCTTTTAAACGCGGAGCTAATTCGGTCAAATAATTTGCATACGAATTGGGATAATCATTATGCCAATAATCCCACCAGAATGCTTGTAGAACGACCTTTTTTTCAACGTCAGCAGAAAGAGGTGCTGAACAAAAGAGAGCTAATAAAAATAAAAAACATATTTTTTTAGCTAAAAAATACATTTTTTCCATAAATTTGAGTTTTAGGGTTAGGTTTGACAAATATACAAATATTTATTAGAAAAGCAATGATTACATTTATCATCTTATTGTTTAAAAAATTATTCGTTTTTTAGCTCGTTTTTCTATACCTTTGCGAAGTAATTTTGCATCAAATATGAAACAATACTTACTATTAATATTCGCTTTTACATGGGCTTTACTGCCTCTATCGGCACAAATAGACCAAGGAGCAATGCTCGATGCCATAAATGAACTCCGTGCAGAAGGTTGTACTTGTGGTACCTCAGAACTAAAGCCTGTTACAAGTGTAAGCTGGAATAAAGACTTAGCTGAAATTGCAAAGTCTTACTCGGACCACTTAAAAGACAACAATAAAAGTTCAAAAAACAATTTCCTATTTTTAAGCCATGTAGGTATAGATGGCAGTACACTTGAAAGTAGATTGGCAGAAGCAAACTTCAATACAAAATTTGCATGCGAAAATATAGCATTTATCGAAGGCAACGAAGATACAGCTATTGACTATTGGTTGAATAATCCTGAATCGTGTCAAAACATTATGAGTAAACAATCTACTGCTTTAGGAGCCGCACGTAGTGGTGACTTCTGGGTACTGATTTTAGCTCAACCTATAATTAAATCGAAAAAAGACAAAACTCAAGAAGATATAACAGAATAATATCAAATTTTTAATACTAAATCATTATGCAAACTATTGACAATTACAAATTTGCTGGAAAGAAAGCAATTGTCCGCGTTGACTTTAACGTACCACTAGACGAAAATGGAAACATCACAGACGACACTCGTATACGTGGTGCTTTACCTACATTGAAAAAAGTTTTGAACGATGGAGGTAGCCTTATTATAATGAGTCATATGGGCAAACCAAAAGGCAAAGTTGCGGCTAAATATTCATTGAAACAAATCTTAGATTCAGTATCCAAAACATTGGGTACAGCAGTAAAATTTGCTCCTGATTGTGCAAAAGCATCACAAGCTGCTGCTGAATTGAAAGCAGGCGAAGTTTTACTATTGGAAAACTTACGTTTCTATGCTGAAGAAGAAGGCAAACCGACTGATATAGAAAAAGAAGATCCTCGCTACGAAGAAGCTAAAAAAGCAATGAAAGCATCACAAAAAGAATTTGCTAAGACTTTAGCATCTTATGCTGATTGCTATATCAACGATGCATTTGGAACAGCACACCGTAAACACGCATCAACAGCTGTTATCGCTGATTTC
The DNA here is from genome assembly GCA_022708465.1 of Bacteroidota bacterium. Lineage (GTDB taxonomy): Bacteria > Bacteroidota > Bacteroidia > Bacteroidales > Paludibacteraceae > Enterocola. The sequence continues at coordinate 25,331 of JAKIYQ010000014.1, forward strand.
TTCGGAACTGACGACAAAATGTTAGGTTATTTGATGGAGAAAGAAGTAAATGCAGTTGATAATATTTTAAGTAATATCAAGCGCCCATTTACTGCTATTATGGGTGGTTCAAAAGTTTCTACCAAAATAGGTATTATTGAAAACTTAATGGACAAAGTTGACAATCTTATCTTATGCGGTGGTATGACATATACTTTTGCAAAAGCATTGGGTGGCGAAGTTGGTAAATCAATCTGCGAAAACGACAAATTAGATTTGGCTCTTGACATCATGAAAAAAGCAAAAGAAAAAGGAGTAAACTTGGTATTAGGAACTGATTGTGTTGCTGCTGACAGTTTCAGCAATGATGCAAAAACAAAAATTGTTCCATCAAACGCTATACCTGAAGGATGGGAAGGCTTGGATGCAGGTCCTGAAACACGTAAAGCATTTGCTAATGCTATTGAAGATGCAAAAACAATTCTTTGGAATGGACCTGCAGGAGTATTCGAATTCGACAATTTTACCGGAGGTTCTCGTGCTATAGCTGATGCTATCGCAAAAGCAACTGCAAAGGGTGCATTCTCTCTTATCGGTGGCGGTGATTCTGTTGCATGTATCAATAAATTTGGTATGGCAGACCAAGTATCATATATCTCAACCGGTGGTGGAGCTTTATTGGAAGCTATCGAAGGTAAGGTATTACCGGGTATCGCTGCAATCAAAGGATAAAATTTTATAGAGTTCTGATTTTTTAGAACTCTAAGCATAATTGGGGGATGCTATTACAAAAAGGCATCCCCCTTTATTGTTAGTTAGGCAATATTACAACTATGGATACAAAAGAAGACAAAAAAATATTCGGAATTGCTCATAATGTTTTTTACGCCGGAGTAACTAGCTTTTTTACAGATATATCTACAAAAATGATGTACAGCATAATGCCATTGTTTTTGTTATCAATTGGAGCAAGTAAAACATCAATTGCACTAATTGAAGGCATAGCAGAAAGTACAGCATCTTTGATAAAGGCATTTTCAGGATATTGGAGTGACAAAATAGGTAAAAACAAACCTTTTTTAATTGTCGGTTATGGTATCACCGCATTAGTAACCCCACTCTACACTTTTGTATATTTACCTATTCACGTACTCCTCTTGCGTTTCATTGAACGTATAGGAAAAGGAATACGTACAGCACCACGGGATAGCC
>JAKIYQ010000015.1:0-26014 GCA_022708465.1 Bacteroidota bacterium
GCAACACACCCTTATCTTCTGAGTCCTGAGCAAATGCGTAGGCAGTTGAAAAAATAAATAAAAAAAGTATAAGTATTTTTTTTATCATAGTAAAATATTTTAATTGTTTACCTTGCTTGTTAACTTCTTATCGATTATTTAAGTTTTTTGAATAAAAAAAATGGTACTCCCACAAAAGAGAGTACCATTTTTTCATAATTAATCATCTCATCCAAGGCATTACAAGTGTGGTTGGCTTTTGACCGTTACCGTATGCAACACCAACAGCACGAAATGCCTCAATGCGCTGACTTTCAAGGTCAACACCATCTTGCCACTTCTTCATCTCAAACTTCCAGTCATCAAGCACTTTGCTCTTTATTTCTTGAAATAGCACTTGAGCATCACCATAACACTTGGCATCAGGATAGATATTTGCAAGATATTTACCGGCAGAGGCAGCGCCTGATGAATTTTGCTCTGCAGCCCAAGCAGCCTTTGCACTTGCAAGATTTACATCACACATGTAATCAACATATGCTTGGTAAACCTCTTTGGTTTTGGCTAAGGCCTGGTCATAGCAGTCACAAACCTCAGGAACAGATGTTAACTCATAAAGTGATGATTCATACTGCTTTTGGAATGCAAGGTTTTCTGCCTTTTTAATAATATTTGAGCAGTTTGCATTGTAATAGTCAATAATCTTTTGCTTACCTTCCTGCATGAATGTAGTAATCTCTTTTGAATTTGTGTTTATAGCCTTTACTGCGTTAATGAAACACTTAGTCTCATTTGTACCTACAGCCTTAGTCTCAATACTGGTTGATGCAAATATCTTTTGATCAAAATAGTCACAAAGAAACAATGTTATTTGCATGTTTTCAGCAATTTGCATTGGAGGTCCAGGCAAAATATCCTTTGTAAGAGGAGTAAGTTCCAATGAGATAAAGAAACGGCTAAAACTTTCATTTGCAGCAACACCATTATTAGCTGCTATCTGTTTAAGTTTTGTTATAGCATATGCTCTTGCACCCTGCGGTAGTGGGTCCGGTTGATCCGGAATAAGAACAGAGATAGAAATAAGATCCTTCTTGTCTTGAAAATTTTGAGCGTTTATTGCCACTACGCCCATTAGGGCTGCCATGGCTGTAATAATAATTTTTTTCATATCAATATTATTTTTCTCCTATTATAAGGACAGCTTTACCTAATCCTTTGGTTTGAACTTTACTCTCAATTTGATAAGTATTCTTCAAATACTTACGCAAATCCTTAACATATGACTCTGTATCAATAGCTTTTCCGTTAGCATTAAAAAGAGGCATACGAACCTGCTCATAATATAAATAATTCTCTGAACCATCTGTTTTGCTGTAACGATGGTTAACTGTATTCTGGTTCAACCACTCATCAATAATATCAGCAAGTTCTTCGCCATTATACTCTGACTCAAAGTCAATGCCTGAACCGTTGTCAAATACTCTAAAATCAATTGAAACCTCTCTACCATTCTCAAACAAATCATCAAAGTGTTTTTGAAGTGTAGCTGCGAAGTTATCCATGTGAGAGTTTACAGCCTCCTCAAGAAGGATTGGAGTTTCAGCGGCAAGTGAAGGTGTACCTGTACCTGTTGCATATGCAATCTGTTTGTCAGTATAGGCATCAATACCCTTTAGAACAAATGTTACAGAACGCTTTGGACCATTTTTGTTAACCTTCCATGAAAGGTCAAGAATAATATCTGACTTGGCTGTTTGACGAATTTGATCAAGAGGAGACTCTGCAAGTGATGCACCGGAGGTCTTGCTTTGAGTCAGGTTGTTCTCTGCGGTACGTTTCTCAATAGATTTGATTGTAGCTTCTAAATCTTTTAGAGGGAAACCACGCTCTGCCATCATACCATTGATTTGAGTAATAACCAAGGCAAGGTCCATATCATTTTGGAAAGCCTTTTTGTAATCAGGAATTACTGTCGCTGTTCCCTGATTGTCATATTCGGTCGTAAAACCATTACTGTTGCACCATACATCACTTGGCATTACCATCAATGTAGGTTTTTTTGCTTGTGAAAATGCCAACTGAGTTGCAAAAATCACGCTTAATATTATAATAATCTTTTTCATACTATTTTACTTATTAAATTGACCTATTAATCAACAATTTTCAACTTAAACTCTATGGCTTAATGATTCCGTCTTCAACAAGACGTGCCTGAAGTTCTGAACGCAGTACACGTACTGTAAGACCGTATTTAACTTGTTCCAAGCGGCGTGAGCGTTTTTTTGTAAGAATACGGGTATCCTCCATACTAATGTATTTCAGATATTCACCTTTATCTTTAAAGAATACGTTGAAGTAATATTGATATTTTTCCTGAGCGTTAACCTCAGTAATAAGAGCTTTCTGATTACAACCACCGTTGCCACCTTTAATACCTTTAAATATAACCTCATTTACAGCATTCTTCTTACACTGCGCCACCGCGTCGGTTTTATTACGGCCTGTTGCCCATACTCTCAATGTTTGAGAACCATCTAACTCAACTCCAAGACATTCGGTCTCTGAATTATAATAAGCTTCGGTAGAATTGGCGGCATTTACTGTCAGAGCAGCACAAATCATTGAAAGTGCTAAAATAATCTTTTTCATATGCTTATACATTTTATTTATTAGAATTCATATGCAATTTTGCCACACATAAAGCTTGTGTAACGAGTAGTTGAGGTAATGTTCCCTTGTCCAATAGTTCCACCCCATCGTGGTAACATTTGACCCATATAGCTGATGCCAAGTAATAATGTATTGCGCGGACCTCCAATTTTTATACCTAGTGTGGGCGCAAAGAAAATTCCATCACCTAATGATGCAACTGCTGCACTATTGTCATATATAATATCGTCTGGATCTAATGGGTTTTGTGTGGCTGTTGTGCCATTTAAGTAATAATTGCTAAAAGAATAACCGAAATCAAATGCCCAATATGGAACAACAGTACGTGTGTCGTTGGAAATGAGGTTACCACGTAAATCAATAAATAAAGGAATTGACCATGGGGCTCCTACATATGTGTTGCCACTGTTATCGGTTTGTGAATATTGTTGATGTTTTGGCTCATACAAGCCATTAATTCCATAATAAGTTTGATTTTGAATACTTGTTGAAGGAATGTAGTATCTAAAACCGAGACCAATACCTATCTCTATAAATTGATTAAAACGATATCCATTTATAAATGATATTCCAAGAGGATACAAAGCCGGATCATAATTCACATCAACAGATCCTCCACCCATAACTTCAACCGAGCACCACCAACCCTTATCTTGACTTGCATAATCAATGTATTTTGCACGCTTTGGAGTTTCTGGAACAACTACAACTGATGACTGATCAATTTTTCTAATCTCAAGCTTTTTGTAGGTCAAGACTCCACTATTGGTTTGAACCTCTACGTTAACGCCGTCATCTTTAATAACGTTACCCTTAACAACTTTACCATTGTTAAGATATACAACGTCTTCTGCAAATGCTGAAACGGCAAACATTGCAAGTGCTAAAATGGTAGCAAATATTTTTTTCATACGTTTATTATTATTTAGAGCGGCTATTACACCGCCCAATTGTTAGTATTTCAGAAACCGGAACCCAAGCCTTTAATAACGCCGGCTTGCTCAAGATTCTTTCTCAAGTTGTCTTTATATACACTTACAACCACACCAACCTTGTACTCTTTACCAACTTTCATAATTTCAGGAACGCCTGATGCAGATCCATACTTTTGAAAATCTCCGCCATCGGCAAAGAAGCGTTCAAAGAAATCAGCTCTGTCATACTCTATTGCAGGATTTGATGCAATAGGACGCTGCGATGCACAACCATTACCACCGGGGATACCTTTAAAAAGAACACCATGAACAGCATTCTTTACTGCTTGGTTGGTAGCTGTAGCCTGTTTTTTTGAATAGCTCCAAACCTTTACAAGATATGTACCTGCAGATCCTGTACCTGCACACTCAATTTCATAACGCCATTCTTGTGTATCTTTATTTGCCTTAGACTTTGAAGAGGCAAAACATGTTGTTGCCAGAAAAGCAACTGCTAAAAGAATTGTGAGTTTTTTCATTATTTATAAATTTTAAAAAAATGTAATATGCTAAATAATAAATGTAAAGGTAAAAATAAATTTTTACTTAAAGATAATAATGGTTAATTTTTTTATAAAGCACAATGTGTTTTAACATTAGAAATAACAATCAGGTTCAATCAAAAAAAAGACCGATGTCAATTTGATCTAACATCGGTCTTTTTTCTAAATATAAGAATTAATCTGCAAGCAGAATTTTCATTATTTCAACTGCAGCCTTAGCAACACTTGTTCCGGGGCCAAATATTGCAGCAACACCGGCTTTGTACAAGTAGTCATAATCTTGTGCCGGTATTACACCACCTGCTATTACAACGATATCTTCGCGGCCTAGTTTCTTCAATTCAGCAATAACTTGAGGTACAAGTGTTTTGTGACCTGCTGCTAAGGATGATACACCTAATACGTGTACGTCATTTTCAACAGCTTGTTTTGCTGCTTCTGCAGGAGTCTGGAACAAAGGTCCCATATCTACGTCGAAACCGCAATCAGCATAACCTGTTGCTACTACTTTTGCACCACGGTCGTGTCCGTCTTGTCCCATTTTTGCAACCATGATACGAGGTTGACGACCTTCTTTCTTTGCGAATTCAGAAGCTAATTGACAAGCTTTCTGGAATTCAGGATCTTTATTTGTTTCTGAGCTATACACGCCTGATATTGTTCTAATTGTTGCTTTATAACGTCCAACTATTTGTTCACATGCATATGAAATCTCGCCTAATGATGCACGAACACGTGCTGCTTCAACAGCTAATTCCAACAAATTACCTTTGCCTGTCTTAACGCATTCGGTAATTGCATCCAATGCTTTCTTAACATCAGCCTCATTACGATTTGCGCGCAATTGATTTAAACGTTCGATTTGTTGTATACGAACAGCTGTGTTATCAACTTCAAGAATATCAATCGGATCTTCGTGATCCAAACGATATTTATTTACACCAACAATAGTCTGTTTGCCTGAATCTATACGAGCTTGAGTTCTTGCAGCAGCTTCTTCAATACGCATCTTTGGAATACCTGTTTCGATAGCTGCAGCCATCCCGCCTAATTTCTCAATTTCTTGAATGTGTTCCCATGCTTTTTCAGCCAACTCGTTAGTCAAAGATTCTACGTAATATGAACCTGCCCATGGATCAATTTCTTTGCAGATTTTTGTTTCTTCTTGTATATAAATCTGTGTATTTCTAGCAATACGAGCAGAAAAATCGGTTGGCAAAGCAATAGCCTCATCCAAAGCATTGGTATGCAAAGATTGAGTATGTCCTAATGCTGCTCCCATTGCTTCGATACAAGTACGTCCAACATTATTAAACGGATCTTGCTCTGTTAGTGACCAACCTGATGTTTGGCAGTGTGTACGTAATGCTAATGATTTAGAATTTTTTGGATTGAATTGTTTTACAATTTTAGCCCAAAGCATACGAGCTGCACGCATTTTAGCAATTTCCATAAAATGGTTTGTTCCAATTGCCCAGAAGAATGACAAACGTGGAGCAAATGAATCAATATCCATACCGGCATTAACACCTGCACGTAAATACTCAAGACCATCTGCCAATGTGTAAGCCAACTCAATATCAGCTGTTGCACCTGCTTCTTGCATGTGATAACCTGAAATTGAAATTGAATTGAACTTAGGCATATTCTTTGAGGTGTACTCAAAAATATCGGCGATAATCTTCATAGAAAATTTAGGTGGATATATATATGTATTACGCACCATGAATTCTTTTAGAATATCATTCTGAATTGTTCCTGCCATTTCTTCCAATTTGGCGCCTTGCTCTAATCCTGCATTTATATAGAATGCCATGATTGGAAGTACTGCACCATTCATTGTCATAGAAACAGACATTTTGTTCAATGGAATTCCATTAAACAACACTTTCATATCTTCAATAGAGCAAATAGAAACACCGGCTTTTCCTACATCACCAACAACGCGTTCGTGATCTGCATCATAACCACGGTGTGTAGCTAAGTCAAATGCAACTGAAAGTCCTTTTTGACCTGATGCTAAGTTTCTACGATAAAAAGCATTAGATTCTTCTGCTGTAGAAAATCCTGCATATTGACGAATAGTCCAAGGACGCATTGGATACATACCACTATATGGCCCACGCAAGAAAGGAGCTAATCCGGAAGCATAATTCAAAAAGTCAAGATTCTTAATATCTTCTTTTGAATAAACAGGTTTTACCGGAATTAACTCCGGGGTCAACCAGTTACTCTCATTGTCGCCATCTATTTTTGATGCAGCGACTTCTTTTATATTGATATTATTAAAGTTTGGTTTCATTATTTCAATAATTTGGCGTTAAACGATTTCAGTGTTTCCAATACATTTACTTTTACATTAATAAAATGTTCAATTCCTGCTTTTTGCAGATCTTCCATACATGCAGGAGCACCGGCTACTACAAATAATTGTTTGCCTGCTATTGCTTTAAATGCTGCAGGAGCAAATTCCGCATATTCGTCATCACTTGAACATAATACAATAATATCTGCGCCTGCTTTTTGAGCTTCGGCAACACCTTCTTCTACTGTATCAAAACCAATATTATCAATTACTTCATATCCTGCGCATGCAAAGAAATTGCAAGAGAATTGAGCACGAGCCAAACGCATAGCTAAATTTCCTATGGTCAACATAAATGCTTTTGGACATTTAGCAGCTTTTTCGGTTGCAAGACGTAATTCTTCAAATTCTTCAGCAGCGCGAACTTTTGGCAATGCTTCGATTACGCTTTCAACTTGGCATCCGCATTTGCAAGCACATGCAGTTGCTTCAATTTTAGTTGCTGCTTTTTCGTTGAAATTAGGAAATTGATTAGTTCCTAAATAAACTTCTTTACGAGATGCTACATCTTTTTGACGTTTTGCCAAAGTATCTTTAATTGCTTTCTGAACAGTTGAATTTTCAACAGCGGCGAAGAAGCCGCCTGCATTATCTATCTCGATAAACAATTTCCATGCTTGTTCAGCAATCATTGCTGTAAGATTTTCTAAGTAATATGAACCGGCTGCTGGGTCAACTACTTTATCGAAATGAGATTCTTCTTTAAGCAATAGTTGTTGATTACGAGCTATCCTTTCAGAAAAATCATCGGGTGTTTTAAATGTAACATCATATGGGGTAACTGTCATTGAATCAACTCCACCTAATGCAGCGCTCATTGCTTCTGTTTGAGAACGAAGCATATTGACATTTGCATCATAAATAGTCATATTGAAACGTGATGTCTCAGCGTGAATATTCATTTTTAATGCACAATCGCAAGATGGTTTATAAGCTTCTGTAATTTTTGCCCACAACATTCTTGCAGCACGGAATTTGGCTATTTCCATGAAATAATTTTCGCCAATACCGAATTTAAACTTAATATTTCTACCTGCTTCAGTTGAATCAACTCCGGCTTCGGTCAACATTGTCATATATTGAGCACCCCATGATAATGCATATCCTAATTCTTGTGCGCAATATGCACCTGAGTTATTAAGACTAATTGCATTAACTCCGACTGCTCTATATAAAGGCAATTCTGCAGAAGCTTCAACTGATGCTTTTATAATTTCGGATACTTTGTCAAAAGATAATTGTTTTCCTTTAAGCAACGTTCTGTTAATAGGATCACAATTTACTGAACCCTTAAGTTTTGACAAATCGTATTTTTTAGATTTGAAATAATCGATAAGTAATTTAAATAATTCAGCAGATTTACGAATGCAAATAGTAAAATTCAATTCTACTGAAGATGCATCAATACCATCTAACAGTGTTTTAATATACTCTGCACTTAACTCTCCTTTATTTAGTTTGATAATTAAAGAGTCTACGCCTTTATTTAAAATTTCACGAGCTTTTGAATTAGCATCTTTAGCTGATGATGCATCAATATTTTGACAAACAGCCCAAATATTGTCTTGTTTTACTCCGCGAACATAAGGAAATTTTCCGGGTGCAGAATCTGTTGTTTGAATACCTTCTAGGTTTTCTGCACGATAAAAAGGCATCACATTAAAGCCTTCAGAAGTACGCCAAACGAGCTTTTTCGTAAAGTCTGCTCCTTTCAGGTCTGTTGTGATTTTGTCCATCCATTCTTGCGTACTAATCGCAGGAAAGTCTGCCAAAAAGTTTAATTTTTTTTCTGCCATGATTATTATTAAATTAATGGAATTGATTTTTACAAGTCGCAAAGTTAGCCTTTTTATTATAACAAGACATTAAAAAAGCGATTTTTTTCCCTACTTTTGTATTCGATATGCAGACAAACAAGACCGATACGCAAAAATTATTATTTCATTTGCACGCTAAGTTTGGCAAAGCGATGAAAACCTACGGACTAGTTAATGATGGAGATAAAATCCTCATCGGTATTTCCGGAGGGAAAGATTCTTTAGCGATGGTTGAATTATTTGCAAATAGGATGAAAATTTTTAAGCCTAAATTTAGTGTTGAAGCAGTACATGTAAGCGTAAGCAATATCCCATATCAAGCAGATATTGAGTACCTAAAACAATATTGTGAAAGTTTTAATGTTCCTTTTCATCATGTTATAACAGAATTTGACGCATCAACCGACACTCGCAAATCACCTTGCTTTTTATGCTCATGGAACAGACGAAAAATGTTGTTTGAAACAGCTCAAAAATATAATTGCAATAAAATTGCATTAGGACATCATCAGGATGATATATTACAGACTTTATTGATGAACATCACATTTCAGGGTGCGTTTTCAACTATGCCACCTCTTTTAAAAATGAATAAGATGGACGTTAATATTATTCGTCCCATGTGTTTAATTAAGGAGTCTGACTTACAAAAGATGGCAGATTTAAGAGGCTTTAAAAAGCAAATTAAGAACTGCCCATACGAACAAGATTCGCATAGAAATGATATAAAACGTATTTTAAAAGAATTAGAGAAAATAAACCCTGATGCAAGACACAGTCTTTGGGGTGCAATGAGTAATATCCAAAACGAATATTTGCCTCAAAAGAAAAATTAACAAACACTAATAAACACCTTCCCAATGAATGAATTTTTAAGCATAGAAGAAAATATTATTAGAATGCTCAAGACCGTTTTCGATCCTGAGATTCCTGTAAATATTTATGATTTAGGATTAATCTATAAAATAGATGTTGATGACGATAAAAATGTTGTTATTGATATGACACTAACAGCTCCGGGATGCCCTATGGCCGATTTTATAACTGAAGATGTAAAACAAAAAGTTCAAAGCATCGACACGATTAATGAGGTGACCATAAATATAGTTTTTGACCCACCATGGGATAAAAGCATGATGAGCGAAGAAGCACTATTGGAATTAGGCTATTTATAAAAACAGCCTATCGTCCTAATTTAATCCACGAACTTCTTTTTATAGTAAACTTATTTAAATTCCATTCTGGTAATTACCGGCAAATGGTCTGATGGATATGTTACTAAACCCAGATTATCATTATCTGCAATATAATTAAACAAATCAATCATAGTTGCAGTGTATAATATATAGTCTATACGTTTAGGTTCCTTGTCAGAACTACTGTACAAACCTGTATAAGTATTTCCTATTTCCGAGCATGCTTCAGGATAGTTGGCTTGCTGTTGTTCATTACATACATATCCGCCTTCTGCCCCATCTCCTATTTCAATAAAAGCATCATTCCATTGAGCCGATAATTTTGAATATGCAGGTTCTGTAGGTTCGCAATTAAAATCTCCCACAAAAAACAAAGGTGAATTGCCTGCTATCATAGGTACTTGAACTAAGGCAATATCAGCCTCGGCAGAACGAGTATCTATTCCTTGCTGGGTTGTTGGATGATCAAAATGGGTTGCAAAGAAGTAGAACACATTTTCTGATTTACGTTCTTTTAGCTTAACCCATGTTACCATACGATTAAATGAGGCTCCACTTACCTTTGATGGTCTCTGAGGTGTGTTTGATAAGAAGAATCGTCCTTGATCTTGTTTTACATAACGAGTCTTTTTATATATTAAACCTGTCTGTTCTCCTGTTCCTCCTGCTGAATTTTCTTTTCCGTTGTCGCGACCGTAACCTACATACTCGTAATCAACTAAATTTGATTTAAAATCGGGAGATTGATTTAATGTCATTTCTTCGAGTCCGCATACATCCATGTCATGATTAAGAATCATTTCAAAGACTTTATCTTTGCGATTTGTCCAAAATTTGGTATCCTTATCATCAGTAGTATACAAGCGAATATTATAACTACAAATATTATGATAATCTGATGGAGAAACAACTGTTATCGTTTCAAAAGTAGGTCTTATTATTGTATCTGATACAAGTTTAAAAGAATCTCTTACACCTGTACCATTAGCTATATTTGAGCCTGTAAAATAATGGTCATCATCTGCTACAAACTCGACAATAAGATATGTGTTTTTAATAAATATACTGCCCGGTTGATACTCTGTACCACGATAACTAACCTTAACTGTGCCACCTTCAAATGGTGCAACCGAGAATGCGAAAGAATTTTTTGCAAAAACAACTCTTATTGTAGTATCTTTTGACAATTCAAAAGGATTACTTACGTTCATTGATGACAATTCATAATTTTCATTTGGTACTGCAGTAACAGTAATAGACGAACCTGCATACAACGAATCGCCGCTTAATACTACTTGACCATCACACAAAACATTTACAGATCCATTTTCTACAGAAGCTATGTTAACTGCATATTTGTATTTATTATCAATCGGTTCGCTGTTTTTGCAAGATGTACAACTCAAAATTGACGAACATGTCAATATTATAAAGAAGTAGATTTTAAGGTTTTTCATAATGTATAAGGTTATTAATTATTTAAGTCTTCTAATTCGAGCCAACGCATCTCTTTTTCGTCTAATAATTTTATTATCAGAGCTATTCGTTCTGAGTTTAACATTAGTTGATCAGGGGTTAAATCATTATTTAAGAAAGAGGATTCCAAGTTTTTTTTCTCATTATCCAAGTCTTCAATTTCTTTGCTCAATGACTCATATTCTTTTTGTTCAGCATAAGTTAAACGACGTTTGCGTTCTACACGAGGAACCGGTTTGCTGACAGATTCTTTTACTTTTTCTTGTTGGCGTAATTCTTTTTCAGTTTCATCTCGCCAGTATCTAAATTGGGTATAATTGCCCGGAAAATCTTTAATTTCTGCGTTTCCTTTAAATACTAATAAATGATCTACAACCTTATCCATAAAATAACGATCGTGAGATACAACTATAACACAGCCTTTAAAATCGCGCAAATATTCTTCAAGTATGTTTAATGTCATGATATCCAAATCATTAGTAGGTTCATCAAGTACTAAGAAATTCGGATTCTTCATTAAAACCGTACATAAATATAATCTACGTTTTTCTCCTCCACTCAATTTATATACATAATTATACTGTGTTTCGGGAGTAAACAAAAAATGCTGCAAAAACTGAGAAGCACTCATTTTGCGTCCACCACCTAAGTCAATTTCTTCTGCTATATCACGGACAACATCAATAACTTTCATTTGATCGTTAAAAGCTAAACCATCTTGACTATAATAGCCAAATCGAACTGTTTCGCCAATATCAAATTTACCGCTATCGGGCTTCTGAATTCCTAATAACAATTTTAAAAATGTTGATTTTCCTGTACCATTTTTACCTACAATACCAAGCTTTTCATAACGAGTAAAATTATAGTAAAAATCCTTTAGTATAACCAGATTTTCGTATGCTTTACAGATGTATTTGGCTTCAAAGATTTTTGAACCAAGATATGAAGATTTTACTTCTAAACGAATATTCTCTTCTTTATTATTCACAGAAACCTTGTCCTGTAAATTGTAGAAAGCATCAACCCTACCTTTAGCTTTTGTTCCTCGGGCTTGCGGCTGACGACGCATCCAATCTAATTCTTTACGATATAAATTATTTGCCTTTGCCAACTCTGCATTTTGGTTATCAACACGATCTTGATGTTTTTCAAGATAGTAGCTGTAATTTCCTTTGTATCTATAAATTTTTTTTTGATCTATTTCCACAATGTCTGAACAGACCCTATCTAAAAAATACCTATCATGTGTTACCATGAGCAAGGTCATATTGGATTTATTCAGATATTCTTCCAACCATTCAACCATTTCTAAATCAAGATGGTTTGTGGGTTCGTCTAATATAAGTAAATCCGGTTCGCTGATAAGTGCATTAGCTAAAGCCAAGCGTTTCAACTGACCTCCTGATAATTGCGATATTTTTTTATCAAATTCGCCTACTTGTAACTTTGTCAGAATTTGTTTTGCCCGTGTCTCATATTCCCACTCATCTTCTTTATGACGAATTTTACATTCATTTTCAACACTCATAAAGGCATCAAATACCGTGCTGTCAAGATTGTATTTTGGATCTTGCTCCAAAAATGAAATACGCAAATCACGTTTGAACGAGATTTTTCCCTCATCAGCAGTGTCATTTCCGGCAATAATATTAAGTAGGGTACTTTTTCCGGCACCATTTTTTGCAACTATTGCAACACGCTGCCCTTCAGATAAATCAAAATCGATTTTCTCATACAAAACTAAATTGCCAAAACTTTTAGTTAAACCTTCTATTTGTAGATAACTAACCATAATAATGGGCAAAAGTACAAAAAAATCATTATTTTTGCATCTCATTTATATGTTGTATGAGAAAATACGCCATTTCATTATTGTTTTTGTTATCATCGCAACTTCTTTCATTTGCAGATGAAGGGATGTGGATATTGCCAAATATACCCGACTCCGTATCTGAAAGTTTTGAGGAATTAGGTTGCGAATTGGAAATCAAAGACATATATCACGAAAGAACCTATTCTTTGAAAGACCAAACTGCTTATCTGTCAAATGGTTACACTGCTACACTTCTATCAGAATCCGGTTTGCTTATTACAAATTATAATGCCATTACTAAGTACATATCCGAGAAAGATTCTAACATTATACTCAATGGTTTTTACGCATCTGAAAAATATAACGAAATTCCACTAGGTAACCTGCATGTATTCTTCTTGAAAAGCACTGAGAATGTAACATGGCGAATTAGTTCTAAATTTTTAGATAGTGATAACGAAAGTGTCAGAAAGAACAAAACCGATTCAATATCAAGATTGATTTGTAATGAGAAAGTTCTTCCTGCCGGATGCTTTGCTCAGGTAAAGAAGACATCTAATGAAGAATACTATTTATATATTTACGAAAGATATTCTGATTTAAGATTGAGCTATATTCCACCTAAATATATTGCAGAATATGGCAATAAAAAGGACAAATGGACAGCGAGTAGACACAATGCCGACTTCGCTCTAATTCGTATATATGCAGCCAGAGACGGACAGCCGGCATATTATAGTGATACCAACAAACATGCAGAATTTTCAGGATGCGCAAAAATAGCAGTTGACCCATACAAGGAAGATGATTTTGTGTTTGCTTTAGGATATCCTAATAGCTCTGAGCGTAATATTAGAGCTGCTGATATTTACGAACGCATAATGATTAAAAATAGAATAAGTAAACAAATAATGTCTCGGTTGCAAGATATGAAATATCGCGATTACCAAGACAAAATTGACTATATAAGCAGACTAGAAACGTACATTGACAAACAAAATATTATCAAGAAAAAACGAGCCAAAGAGTATAGTTTTATTAAATGGGCAGCAAATAATGCTAATTTCAATATTGCGCTAAGATACTCAAACGTCATTCCACATCTAAACTCATATTACAAGAAGCGAGAATCCGCTTATTCTCAATTACTTTATTTAAAAGAATTTTCTAATCAAATTGATTTACTGATGGTTGGAAGTATGATGATTGAACTTAATGACAACAATCAGGATGATATTTTTTATGAAATAAGCCGTTTTTACGAAAGGTATAATCCGGCAATAGAAAAACAAGTTTTACTAGTTGCTTTAAACACCTGGAAAGAAAAATGCGAATCGGCATATCTACCTGATATTTTTAATTTTATACAAGAAAAATACAAAGGTGACACAGAAAAATACTTAGATGATTTATTCAAAAAATCTTTCATTACTGAAGAAATTCGTTTCAACAAATATTTAGACAGGCCCACAGAAAAGCAATTCGAATCAGATATGCTAATTGTACTATGCAAGAGCATCTTGAATGCACAATGGCAAGCCTACTCTGCCTATATGATTGATAATGATAAAATTGAGAGATGTAATAGATTATACAAAGAAGGTGTTAATATTCAACATCCCTCAAACATGGCTATGCCTGATGCTAATTACACTCTTCGTATGAGTGTAGGGAAAATAGCTTCATATAGTCCATCAGACGGATATACCATTAATTATGCTACTACATTCAATGGACTATCTGAAAAAAGTTATATAGATCAATATGAAGACAAAATTGACTACAAACTGAAAGCTTTACGAAATAAAGGCAAAGATCTGCGCTTAAATTTTATGACAACTTGTGATATGCCGCCATCAAATACCGGAGAAGGTGTATATAATGCTAATGGCGATTTACTAGGTATATTGTCAAGCGGAAATTCTGAAACAATATGCAGCGAATATTCTTACAATGAACAATATCAACGTACCATGGCATTAGATATTAATTATGTAATATTTTTACTAAAAGAATATTCTAAGGCTAATAAATTGATAGAAGAATTACATTTCAGAGAAGCAGAAAAATACGTAAACATTGAGTATATAGAAGATACCAAAAAACCTGAACCTGCAGAAACAATAATATATACTTCGGAAGATGAAAAGGCTATGGTATTAGATAATGTTGAAGAAAAAACTACACCGGACAAGAATGATGAGTCTACAGAAAGCGAAAATTAAAATCGTTGCAGACAAAAACATTCCGTTTTTACGAGGCATATTTGAAGATGTAGCAGATATTGAATACTTAGCTGCACCCGATATTGATAAATTTGCAATACAAGATGCTGATGCTCTAATTATTAGAACGCGGACGAAATGTGATGAGAACCTGCTACAGGGCAGTTCTGTTAAATACATTGCAACTGCTACAATTGGATACGACCATATTGATACTGAATATTGTAAGGCAAATAAAATAGAATGGTCAAATGCTCCGGGTTGCAATGCCAATTCTGTTGTCAATTATATTAATGCCGTACTTAAATTTACAGAATCGTTCCCTACACAAAAGACTATAGGTATTGTTGGTGTAGGCAATGTCGGTTCTAGAATTGCTAAGTTAGCAGAATCCTTAGGATTTAAAGTATTGCAAAACGACCCACCAAGACAAATTGCGGAAAAATCTTCTTTGTTTGTTCCATTATCAGAGATACAAAATAAGGCTGATATTATTACGTTTCACGTACCTTTAAATAATTCTACATACCACATTGTTGATGATGATTTTTTAAGTAATTGTAAGCGCAATCCACTTATTATAAATGCTGCAAGAGGAGAAGTATGTGATACTGCAACTTTATTAAAATGTGACAATAAGATTGTTCTTGATTGCTGGGAAAACGAGCCGACGATAAATATTGACTTACTAAAGAAGGTAATTATTGGAACTCCACATATTGCAGGTTATTCAATTGATGGGAAAGCCAACGGAACAAGAATAGCGGCGACTAATATTTGTCATTTCTTTGGAATCAAAAAAACAATTATTATAAATCTTCCACCTAAAGACAATATGTCTTACAATGTAAAAGAAGAAAGTGATAAATTAAAGAATCAACCGGATAAGTTTGAGTTTTTTAGGAATAACTACCCCGCACGCCGCGACATAATAACGTTTTAATCAATATATGCCTCGATACTTCATAAAATTAGCTTACAATGGTTCTAACTATCATGGTTGGCAAATTCAGCCGAACGGAAATAGTGTACAAGAAACTATTGAAAAAAGTATGTCGATATTATTAGGCAAACCGATTGCAATTGTTGGAGCCGGACGTACAGATGCCGGAGTACATGCACAAGAAATGATTGCGCACTTCAACATCGAAAATACAATAGAAAACACTGAAGAATTGTGTTATAAACTTAATCTATTTTTACCTAAAGATATAGCCGTTTACTCCATTTGCATTGTAAAAGATGATATGCATGCAAGATTCAGTGCAAGATCTCGCACATATCAATATTTTGTATGCACTTCAAAAAACGTATTCAAAGGAAATATGTCAATGAGAGTACCTATTAATACCGATTTTGATGCCATGAATAAGGCTGCAAAAAAACTTTTTGATTATATAGACTTTAGCAGTTTTAGTAAACAACATACAGACACTAAAACCAATAATTGCAAAATAATGCAGGCTAATTGGAAACAAATATCTGAAGATACTTGGGTGTTTACAATACAAGCAGATAGGTTTTTACGCAATATGGTAAGAGCTATTGTCGGGACACTATTAGAGGTAGGAAGTCACAAAATAAGCATAGACGAATTCTGCCATATAATTGAACAAAAAAATCGCTGTAAAGCAGGAACTTCAGTACCGGCCAAAGCTTTATTCTTAACTAAAGTTGAATATTAACATCTCAATCTTTGTTTTTCGAAACATTTGCAGTAAATTTGTATGATTGTTTTTTTTTAAAAAGCGCGCATAAGATCAATACGCGTTTGCAAAATACACATATTGCTAACCTTTTAAAAACTATTAACTAATGAAAAAAAGAAATCTTTTCAAAAAGTTGCTTGTGGGTGCAAGTCTCTTGTTTTGCGCCGGTTTTATACAAGCTCAAGCTCCTGCCAATGCTCCTGATGTTATACTTCAGGGTTTCTATTGGGATTCTTACGGAGACGACACTTATGGAACAACTAAATGGACTGACCTTATGACTCAAGTTGATGAGTTATCAGCAAATTTTAGTATTGTATGGTTACCACCTGCTTCTTCTTCTGATGGCGGTTGCGGATACCACCCAAAACAATGGAGTAACCTAAGCACATCATGGGGTACTAAAACAAGTCTAAAGAATCTTATTGCAGCATTAAAAACTAAAGGTACTCGTGCAATGGCCGACATAGTTATTAACCACCGTGCCGGAAATTTTGGTTGGGTGGATTTTTGCAACGAAGATTTTGGGACTTATGGTACTTTTACTTTATACGAAAGTAATCAAAGTAATCAGTATATATGTAGCGATGACGAAGCAAGCGGTAATGGATATACTTGTACAGGCGCTAAAGATGCAGGATACGACACACAATGTAGTGCATCGGGAGGTTATTGTCCGGCACGCGACTTAGACCATTCAAACACTTATGTACAAAACGCTGTTAAGGCTTATTTACAATGGATGAAAAACGAAATAGGATATGACGGATGGCGTTATGACCTTGTAAAAGGATATCTTGGTAAATACACAAAAGCATATAACGAGGCTGCCGGAGCATACATGTCGGTGGGCGAATATTGGGACGGAGATTATAATGCTGTAAAAAATTGGATTAAACAAACAAGCTATACTTCTTGCGCTTTCGACTTCCCAATGAAATATGCAGCATTAAACAATTCTTTAGCTAAAAATAATTACGCCGGAATGGCAAGTGGATATGGGGTTCCACAAGGTTTATGCGGAGCAGACGAAATGAAACGTTACTCAGTAACATTTGTTGACAACCACGACACATTCCGCGATACAAATAAATTCGGTGGAGATTGGGAAGCTGCAAATGCATATATTCTTTCTGCACCCGGTATACCATGCGTATTTTATCCTCACTGGGTTAGTTGTAAAGAGGCTATCAAGAAAATGATTGCAGCACGTAAAGCATGCGGTGTTCATAGTCAATCTGCTGCTTCAACAGCAGGTACAAATAGTAGTTATTATAAATGTACTACTACAGGTACAAAAGGTACGCTTATATGCTTTATCGGTAGCGGTTGGTCTGCTCCTCAAGGTTACACTTTAGCAGGTAGTGGAAGCAAATGGGCATATTATACAAGTGTACAAGTTCCAGAAGGACCTACTGTTACAATGAGCCCTAACGGCGGATATGTAGGACCTAACGGACAAGTAACATTAAGCACAACCTCAGGTACTATTTATTATACAACAAATGGTACAACTCCATCATCAGGCTCAACTCAATATACTTCAGCTATTACAATAACTACTAACAATACAACTATTAAGGCTATCGCAATTGACGGTGCTAAACAATCAAGTGTTGTAAGTGGAACATTCTTAACAGAGAGACCTGCCGGTTTAACCGTTTCATTCAAAGCCCCATCAACGTGGAATTCTGTATCATTATATGCATGGACAGGATCTAATCCTGAAATTTTAGGAGCATGGCCTGGTACAGTTCTTACCAAATCCGGAGACTATTACACATATACAATTACAGAAACTGAGGTACGCCCTGTTAATATTATCTTTAACGACAATGACAACGGACATCAAACTATTGATTTAAGTACTTCTGATGATCATTGCTGGGATGGCAGTGCGGGTACAGGTGCAATAATAACGCCCACAACATGTGATGTTGAGCCGAGTAATATTACCATTAAATTGAAAAATCACGAATATTTTTCAACAAGCAATTGTCATATTGTTGGAGCTGATTGGCCTGGTGCAACAGTAGCTTTGGGGCAAGATGGATTTTATAGCATAAATGCAACAGCAACATCGTTAAATGTAATATTTAACAATGGTGGTAATGGAAAACAAACCACAACAATAAGTTCTGAGACAAGTATTTGTGTACAGCTAACCGGAGAAACCAGCCAAGATGAATACTCAAACACAACCTACTTGTGGGAAGAGACTTCATGTCCGGGAACAGCTGTTGACGAAACGATTCAAAGTGAAGTTAACATCTACCCTAACCCAACATCAGGTATTGTATCTATTCAATGCGATGAAGAAATTGCAAATGTAATTGTTCGCGATATGAGTGCAAATAGAATATACGAAGGCAACTCAAGCAACTTTGATATATCATTTGCATCACCTGCGATGTATTTTGTAGAGATACAATTAAAATCAGGTCAAAATGTAATTAAGAAATTAATTAAAAAGTAAATTGTTATAATTAGATTAGGCGGTTTGTCATTCGGCAAGCCGCCTTTTTCTTGTTTTAATTTGTAACTTTGCAAAATAATTAACATAGTTAGTATGCTGCCATTTCAAGATATTGATATAGATGCGAAGGCAAAGTTAGATTACTACTTAAATAATTTTGGTACGCATAATTGCAACTATGCATTTGCGAATCTCTTTTCATGGCGACATAAATATCACACTAGCTGGTGTATATACAACAATTGCTTAATTATAAAGTTTTTGATTAATGGCAAAAACAAAATAGGATACTTGCAACCAATTGGTAAAAATATAGATCCGAATATAATCAATATTATGATTGAAGATGCTGCGTCACAGAATCAACCACTGCGTTTGTATTCAATGACTAAAGAATTTACCGATATATATAAGCAAACATTAGTAGGAAAAAAAAGTTATATATATCAGAATAGGGATTTTGAAGACTATTTTTACACAGCAGAATCACTACGTACTTTGAGTGGTAAAAACTTACAGAATAAGCGCAATCAAATTAATCAGTTTAAAAAATTATACAAAAATTCAAGCTACAAATTACTTAATAACACTGATAAAGAAGAAGTCGAGAATTTGATGATGTTATGGGGAAATGAAAAAGCCCTCCCCGATTATGGTATAAATGAAGAAAGTGATATGATAAGACAATCATTCATGCATTTCGATGCCTTAGGTATATTCGGAATTATTCTTTATATTGATGAACACGCCGTTGGATTCTCATTTGGATCATACTTGAATAAAAAGATATTTTGCGTACACGCAGAAAAAGCTAACACAAAATACATTGGCATATACAGCTACATTAACCAATTATTAGCATCGAATCTACCGCAAGATATAGAACTCATTGATCGCGAAGAAGATTTAGGAATAATCGGGTTACGCAAGTCTAAATTATCCTATTATCCCGAGTTTTTATCTAGCGATTACTATGCTATTTCAAAGAGCGACGAAACTGAAATTTGGAAATTATGGAAAACTTGTTTTGGTGATAGTGATGAATTCATCTATTCATATCTTATTAATTATTCTAAAAATGATAATCGCGTTTTAAAATATCAAGGAGACGATTTAGCTGCGATGCTCCATTTCCATATTTTTAAAAACCGGGACATAGACAAAATAGCTTACTTATATGGTTTGGCAACATCTCCGCAATATCGCAAAAAAGGATTTGCATGCGATGTTATTGAAAAATCACTTCAAGAACTATGGAATAATGATGTAAAAATCGTATTTTTGATACAAGAAAACAAAGATTTTAATTCATGGTATAATAAGTTTGATTTTACTCCATACACCGAAAGTCCATTATATTTTCACAGCCCTGATAATTTTGATTTTGGTACAGGCATAATAGAACAAAATTTTGGAATTTATAGAATACTGCATGCTTTAGATTATTTAAAGATATATGCAGCTAATCATCCTTTAACTAATTCAACATTCTACTTATCAGACACTTTATTTCCTAAAAACGACGGAACATACAAAATCAGCAACGGCATAGTCGAATACCAAGTAATGCAAACCACAGACTATATAATGCATCCACAAGATATTGCAAAACAGTTTCCTCCTGATAATGTTAAACTTGAATTTGTTATGTAAGTGATATAAAAAAATATCATTTGATAAGCTTATTCAAAAAAAAACACTATCTTTGTTGCTGTTAAGCGTTGGCTAAACTACTGCCAACAATGTTTCCAAAACTTATATATAACTTATTGATCATTTTTGCAATTGCAAAATCATTAAATTTTTATGGCTGAAGAAGAAGTTGTCAAGAAAAAACGGACACGCATTAAACGCATGCCCGAAAAAGTTGCCACAGCAGCAACACAAATAGAAGGTGCCACTGAGTTTGTAGCAGAATCACACGTTATAACAGATAATACACCGCCTATTCCATCTATTCCGATTTCAGACGAGGAAGTCGTTATGGAAACAATAGCAGAAAAATTGCGTAAAAGCAGTGAAGAAAAAGCAAGAAAAAAAGAAGAAACTATAGATGCTCCTGCTAAAGAGTCTGAAGTAATCGACGCTACTGCACCAACAGAAGTACCAGAAACATCCAACGAGCAAAACAAAGAATCTCACAAACGCCCTGAATTCAAACACAACCATAAACCAGAAGAAAAAGCATATGAATTTGACGATATACTTAAAGGTAGCGGTGTACTTGAAATAGTTCAAGATGGATACGGATTTTTACGTTCTCCTGAATACGACTATTTTTCATCGCCTGATGATATATATGTATCCCAATCGCAAATTCGTTTATTCGGTTTACAAACAGGCGATACTGTTGAGGGTCCGATACGTCCGCCTAAAGACGGTGAAAAATACTTTCCACTTGTAAGAGTTGATAAAATTAATGGGCGCGATCCTTCATTTGTAAGAGATAGAGTACCATTTGAACATTTAACTCCACTATTCCCCGACGAAAAATTCAAATTGAATGGAGGCAAGAGTACTTCGATGTCAACACGTATAGTCGATTTATTCTGCCCTATAGGTAAAGGACAACGCGGTTTGATTGTTGCTCAACCAAAAACAGGTAAAACTGTATTACTTAAAGAATTAGCCAACGCTATACTTGAGAATCATCCTGAGGTGTACATGATTATATTACTTATAGATGAGCGCCCTGAAGAAGTTACCGACATGGCACGCAGCGTTAGAGCCGAAGTTGTATCTTCAACATTCGATGAACCTGCAGAGAAGCACGTGAAAGTAGCTTCTATTGTACATGAAAAAGCGAAACGTTTGGTTGAATGCGGACATGATGTTGTTATTTTGCTTGATTCAATAACAAGATTGGCACGCGCATATAATACAACAGCACCTGCATCAGGTAAAGTTTTATCTGGAGGTGTTGATGCTAATGCACTACATAAGCCGAAACGTTTCTTTGGAGCTGCACGAAATATTGAAAATGGAGGCAGTTTAACTATTATTGCTACTGCTTTAATAGAAACCGGCTCTAAGATGGACGATGTGATTTTTGAAGAGTTTAAGGGAACAGGTAATATGGAATTACAGTTAGACCGCAAATTATCTAACAAACGTATTTTCCCTGCAATAGATATTATGGCGTCAGGAACACGTAGAGACGACTTACTATTAGACTCCAACACTCTAAGTCGTATGTGGGTATTAAGAAGACATTTGTCTGATATGAATTCTGTAGAAGCAATGGAATTTTTGAAAGACAGAATGGAAAAAACTAAGAATAATGAAGAATTCTTAGTTTCAATGAACGGATAAAATCATAAATTCTTGGAAAAATTTTTCAGGATACATAATTATTTGATCGAACACACACAATCGCCTGTTCCTCGGAAACTGATGGACGATATTGATTGGAATCACCGACTCATTGGCATTAAAGGATGTAGAGGAGTTGGTAAAACGACCTTTTTGTTAGAATACGCAAAAAGGTTTCCTGAAGAAAAAAAAGAATGTCTTTACATCAATCTTAATCAGTTCTATTTTACAGAATGCAACTTAGTTGATTTTGCCGGGCGGTTTACAGCCGAAGGAGGCAAAGTTTTACTTATTGACCAAGTATTCAAATATCCGGATTGGAGTTCTGCCATACGGCAATGCTACGATTTATATCCGCAACTGCATATAGTATTTACAGGTTCATCTGTAATGCGACTAAAAGAAGAGAATCCCGATTTATCAGGCTTAGTAAAAGTATATTATTTACAAGGATATTCATTTCGCGAATATCTTAATTTGATTGCAGGTTCAAACATAGAACCGGTAAGGCTTGATGACATTCTTCGGAATCCTAACAAATTTGCAGATGCAATAAAGAAACAAGTTGATCCGAGTATACATCTACAAAATTATTTGCATCACGGATACTACCCTTTCTTTCTCGAAAAGAGAAATTTCTCTGAAAATTTGCTCAAGACTATGAACATGATGCTTGAGGTAGATGTTTTATTGATAAAACAAATTGCTGTAGACTATTTGTGGAAATTAAGAAGATTACTATATCTATTAGCCATTTCAGAATCTTCTGTAACAAATGTAAGCCAATTAAGTAACGACTTAAATACATCACGTGCAACGGTAATGAATTATCTTAAATATTTAGAGGATGCACGTCTGTTGAATTTAATTTATGCACAAGGTGAATCGTTCCCTAAAAAACCAACTTGCGTATATTTAAATAATTCTAACTTACTATATGCCATATATGGAGCTGATGTATCTGCACAAAATATCAGTAAAACATTTGTTTTTAGCACACTACATGGGAAATGCAAATTAAGCAAAGACGCGAAGAAAACCAACATATTGGTTAATGGCATTTACCAAGTAGGTTTAAAGGATGAAGACACCATTATATGCACTGACAAATCAGGAAATAACACCGAAATTCCTATATGGTTATTCGGAATGCAATACTGATATTTAACGCAAGTATTGCTTAAACCCTTCGCTATAAACCTCGTGATGCACATTTGCAGAATCCGCAACAATCAAAAACCATTCTAAAGTATCCGGCGATAATTTTACCATCTTATCAATTTCAATTGTATCACCTATAACCATCATACTTGTTGCATAAGCATCTGCAATCATACAACTTGAAGCTAACACTGTTGCACTAAGTAACTTATGACTAGTCGGGTATCCGGTTCGCGGATCAATGGTATGTGAAACCTTGCGTTTTTTGGTTATGTAATATTGTCTATAATTTCCTGAAGTAGCAACACTTTTTTTTGTTATAAATAATGTTCTTTCCAATTCGCTGTTTGTTTGAGTAGAGTCGTCTATTGCTTTACTTATACCAATTACCCAATTATCTCCTTTTGGATTTTTACCCATTACAGTCAACTCACCACCTATATCAATCAAAAAGTTATTAATATTGTTTTTTTTCAGATATTCTGCCACTGCATCGCAAGCATAACCCTTTGCTATTGCACTTGCATCTAAACATGTTAATGGATTTTCTTTTACAATTATTGAATCTCGAAGGCTTACTTTATCATAACCTACATATAACATTATGCTATCTATTTCGCCTTGTGTACGACTATGTTTAGGATCATAACCAAAGCCCCATAAATTAACCAAAGGAGCTACAGTAATATCAAAAGCACCGTTTGTCTGTTTGGATACACGTATCGCAGTATTATATACCGTCACAAAATCGTCATTAAGTTTTACATTAACGTTCCTATTTATTTTAGACACAATTGAAGTACTATCGAATGTAGAGAAAGTAGAATTAATACCGTTAAGAACTTGTTCAATACCTGCCTGTAAATCTTCATCAGACTGATATGTTACTGCATAATAGGTACCAAATATTCTACCCACAGATTTTCTATAACTATTTTGTTGTTGCATACAGCCTACTAACATCAACAAAAACATCATAAATAGATACTTCCTCATAAAATTGATTTTGATGTGCAAAGGTACAATCATTTACCAATTTGTAGTATCTTTGTACTCAATTTAGCATTAAAAAATTGAATACAAAGAACTTTTAGCAGGATTATTAAAAAACCTACTTAAATTACATATATACTATAATTTTACTATAATCATGACAAAACAAAATATACTTGACAAAAGATATATGCGAATGGCTTATGTATGGGCAGAAAACTCATATTGCACACGACGCCAAGTAGGTGCATTATTAGTAAAAGACAAGATGATAATTTCTGATGGTTACAATGGTACTCCGTGCAGTTTTGAAAATATTTGCGAAGACGAAAATACAGGAAAAACAAAACCATACGTTTTGCACGCCGAAGCAAATGCAATTACAAAAGTAGCAAGATCGCACAATAGTAGCGAAGGAGCAACAATGTATGTTACAACTTCGCCTTGTATAGAATGTGCCAAACTTATGATTCAATCAGGCATAAAACGTGTGGTTTACGCTGAAGACTATCACATTACAGATGGTGTTGAATTATTAAAGCGTGCTCATATTGAAGTATGCAAAATAAATTTGTAATAATATGAATAATAAAAGAATTCTATATCCGATAATAATTGCTTTAGTACTTTGCCTCGGAATGATTATCGGGTCGTATATGTCAATAAGTACAAAAAAGAACGATACAGAATCATTTGATAATACGCAATCATCATATGATAAACTTAATGCCATATTAAATTTATTAGACCAATCGTATGTTGATAATATTGACAGGAACAAGTTAACTGAGGATGTTTTACCTGAAATACTTAGCAATTTAGACCCCTACTCTACATACATTCCTGCAAGCGAAGTTGAAGAAGCCAACGAGGATTTGGAAGGCAGTTTTAGTGGTATAGGCGTACAATTCAATATTCAGAACGATACTATTGTAATTGTTGATGTTATTGCAGGAGGTCCTTCCGAAAAATTAGGTGTACGTCCGGGCGACCGTATTGTTGAAGTTGGAGACAGTTCTTTTACAGGAAGTAAAATAAATAACAATAAAGTTGTGAAGACTTTACGCGGCGAGAAAGGCACGAAGGTAAGAATCGGAATTAAAAGGAATAATGTAAAGCAATTAATTCATTTTAATATTACTCGCGGTGATATCCCTGTTAATAGTGTTGATATTGCTTATATGCTTAATAGCAATACAGGATATGTAAAAGTGAGCCGTTTTGGAGCAAATACTTATCAAGAATTTGTAACAGAACTTATGATACTGAAAAAACAAGGATGCAAGAATTATATCATCGATTTAAGAAACAACTCAGGTGGATATTTATCTGCAGTTATTAA
>JAKIYQ010000070.1:0-6017 GCA_022708465.1 Bacteroidota bacterium
ATAATCTGTATAGGTATTATCTTCAGCATAAGAACGTATATTAACTACACGTTGTCCACTATTTTCATCTCCATAAACAATATCGTATGCTTGGTCTGATACCTCACCTACTATATCAATCTGAGGGATACCACGATATTCAGACTCAATAGTTGCGTTTGCTGTTGTTCCGGATAATCCTGCTTGTACACCATTAACCGATATCGATGTAATTTTAGACGAATATTGGAATCTAATGTAATCAACATACAAATCATCACCAACATTTGTACCATCTTTACTCTTACTATTATTTGATGGATTTACGGCTATGTTCATTTGGGCCGGTGATTTACCATCTAAAGTTAAAGGATGTACATATTCCGTATAGCCTGAGGTTGCTTCTGTTTTAACATAATCACGTGCATCACTATCGAAACGGAATGCAAATAAGGCTCCATCTCCTTGTTTTTTAACAAAATTATAGCGAATTGCCGCAAAATCGGGAGTATTTCTAAAAGTTATACCACCGCTAAAATTAGTAGTAGAACCTATCGCTACTTTCAATTCGCAACTGATGTCGCCTATTGTCATAACAGATGGTATTGTGCCTGCCAATACAGCCCAATAAGTTGTTTTCAGACGGGCAGCCTGATTACTACTATTTGCAACTTCTGAACCGGTTTTCGCTGTTCCCCACATCCATTCCCAACCTGTGCTACTCTTTTCTACAGCATCTGCTGGCACCTTCCAGCCTACAGGCTTAGGTCCACTATTGTATTTAGCTGTTGTCCAATCTGTAAATTCACCATTAGGTATAACATCATTTGTATAATGGAAATACAAATCATAAGTAATAGTTTCTGAGTTAAAAGTATTAGATACCGTAAATCTTACATGATTACTTGTGTCTATAACTTTTTCTGCGATTATGTTACTTGCAGGACTAACAGCATCAATTGATGCCGGTTTGTTAGCGATAGACACAACATATTTTGTTTTGTGAGAATCAAAACCAGCCAATGACACATCATCTAATTTAATATCAGATAAAACAGTGCTCTGATATTGAGCCACAGTGAAATTAATTGAATAAATAGCATCCGCAATACCATCTTGATTAGATTTAACTCTTAATTCTATTTTTGACATCCCGGAAATAGTTGTAACAACTGTTTGTTCTGCATATCTCTTAACATAAGAGATATCAGGCATTTGAGTCGTTCCAAACGGTAATACTACATCGTAAGTATATTGATTTTCTGAAAAACCGCTTATTGCTTCATCATCAAGCATTATTGTATACAATACGTTGTCTAGACCTGATTCCGAAACATTGAACTGCAAAGAATATGTGCGAGAAGAACCATCTTCAGCATATACCTTTAGATATGATGTCGAATTAATATCTGATGCGGTTAATTGCACCATTTCGCCAAAGTAATTTTTATCATAAGTAATTGCAGGAACAGTTGTCGTACCATAAGGCAAAGTCACAACATAATCTAATATGCCGGGATCAAAACCCGGAACATCATTACCTCCAACTGAAATATTTATCAAAGAATTTTCAGTAGATTTTTCAACAGAAAACTCAATTGTATAATCTGCAGTTGTTACTCCGTCTTCTGCAACTACATGAATATTTGTAATTTCATTAACTTTTCCATAAGTAATTGTAATAATCTGACCGGCAGTTGCAGGTATCGGATTAACAGTTGGTAGGTCTGTACTTCCTAAAGATAAAATTTTTGAATAATCGAACTTATCAGAAGAGAAGTCGGCTAATGATACAAATGTTTGAGAAGCATTATCGTAAACTTGTAAGTCTGCTAATAATGCACTTGTATTTGCGCTATATGAGTAATTAATTACATATTCATTATAGCTTCCATCTTCTGCGTATACAGCTAATACTGTCTTATTAATATCAGTTGATAATACGACTACTTGTGAGCCATCGGCTTTTTCGTATGATAAAACAGGTTTTCCGCTGCCTACAGGCAATGTAATGTTATACGAATACACACTTGGAGAAAAGTCTGTCAATGCAATACCATCTATTGAAATATTTTGAAGAGCAGCATCTGACTTACTTTCGAATGCAAAATTTACAAAATAATTATTGGTTGCAGATGCATCTTCTGATGTTACAACAACAGATGCAGTTCCTTGTAATGAAGGTAATGATACTGAAATTACCTGACCCTGATCAGCC
Source organism: Bacteroidota bacterium (assembly GCA_022708465.1). Classification (GTDB taxonomy): domain Bacteria; phylum Bacteroidota; class Bacteroidia; order Bacteroidales; family Paludibacteraceae; genus Enterocola. Next base: position 2,198 of record JAKIYQ010000070.1, read on the forward strand.
TTTATTGCTTTGAACAACGGCAAACTTGTAGTACCTTCAGGTAATACATAATTATAGTTATAGGTTGTTTCGTCGAATCCTATTAATGAAGCACCTGCAATTTGGATATCTGATAAATATGCATTTGAAGATTTAACAACAGAGAATGTAATCTGATATGTTGTTACTGAAGCATTTTCTGCTTTTACAGATATTGTACTCGTGCCGTTTACACCATTCTCGTTTAATTCAACTATTTGAGAATCTTCAGCTTTAAGATATGTGATAACAGGTAATTCTGTAGTACCTTGAGGTAATACATAATTATACTGAGTAGTTTCAGGCGAGAAACCGCTAATTGAAACTCCATCTACCAACAAATCGGCAAGTTTAGAATTATCTGATTGCTGATATGTAAAGTTTATAGTATACACATTTTTAGATCCAACCTCAGGCACAACCTCGATACGAGCTATACCTATTAATTTTGGAACTACTATAGTAACTGATTGTCCTTCGTTCTTTTCAACAGTAACATCAGGACATTGTGTTACGCCTGCAGCTAATACATAAGTATAGTTTAATGTATTAGGGTCGAAATCAGCTAGCGAAACACCGCCTACTTTAATATCTTTTAAACCTGCATTCTCTGATTTTTCAACAGAGAAAGATATTTTGTAAATCGATTCGGTTCCATCTTCTGCAGTCACATTAATATTAGTGATACCATTAACACCATTCTTCAATACTGATACCTTTTGGTATGAATCAGCTTTAGTATAGCTGATCTCAGGAAGAATAGTTGTTCCACTTGCTAATACGTATCCATATTCAAAAGTTTCAGAAGCAAAATCTGCTAATGATACTCCACCTACTTTGATATCACTAAGTAATGAGTTTGATGATTTAGCTACTGAGAATGATAATACATATACAGTCATCGCTCCTGATTGAGCTTTTACCGTAATACGCGTATCTCCGTTTACACCACCTTCTACTTTAGTAATCTTTTGGTATTCATCATAAGCCGTCCAAGTAATGGTAGGTAATGTAGTTGTACCTCTTGTTAGCTCTACATTGTATGATGTAGTATTTGGATTGAAGCCAACTAAAGACACACCATCTAATAAGATATTATTCAATGTTGATACATTTGCTTGAGATACCGAAAATGCTATTGAATAAACTGTAACAGTATTATCTTGAGCATATACTGTTATTTTAGTTAGACCGTTAACCCCACCATATGTTGGAACAACATTTTGAAAATCATCACCTTTTGTCCAAGTAATAGCAGGCAAAGTTGTTGTACCAATTGGAAGATTATAAGTGTAAGATGTTGTCTCTGAAGAGAAATCGGCAAGTGTAATACCATCTACTTTTAAATCAGTTAATTTTGAATTTGATGATTTTACTGAAGTAAATGATATTCTATATATAGAAGTATTAACTCCATTTTGTGCTTTAACCGTAATTTTGGTAATGCCGTCAATACCACCATCTTCTTTGGTTACTGTTTGATATGCATCACCTTGTGTCCATGTAACAACAGGTTGATTTATAGTGCCTTGAGGTAAATTGTAAGTATATGTAAGTGTTGATGGATTGAAATCTGTTAGAATAATTCCATCTAACTTAATATCTTGTAAGTATGAATAAGATGACTCTGTAATATTATAACTAATCTTATAAATACGTGATGTTGAAGCTCCGGGAGCAGATACCGTAATAGTTGAAGTTTCGCTTAATCCTTTTTGACTAACTACAATTGTTTGTAAGCCATCAGCATAAGCAGACTTGTAAGACAAAACAGGAGCTTCTGTTGTTCCAACCGGCACATTTACACTATATATAGTCTTTGTAGGAGCATAACCTGTTATTGAAACTCCATTTACCAATATATCTTCCAAAGTAGTATCACTTAGTTCACCTACAGTAAAGTTGATTAAGTATGTGCTGCTATAATCAGGATTTTCAGCTGTTACAACAACTCTTGCCGTACCGGGAATTGCACAAGGCTCAACTGTAACTGTTTGAGCATCATCTGCTTTTGTATAAGTAATAGTCGGAAATTCTGTAGTTCCGAATGGTAGTGCTACTGTGTAATTTGTTACAGAACTATTGAATCCTGATATAGGAGTACCATTAACCGATATTCCGTTTAATTTGCAGTTTTGCGAACGCGTATATACAAATGTTACTTTATATGTTGTTGTAGAACTTCCGTCTCCGGCATTTACTGTAATTTGAGTTGGAGTTCCAACCGCAGCATAATTAACGGATATTTCACTTCCACTCAACAAACGACCACTACGATAACATGTTATTGTAGGTATCGAAGACCCTTTTGGAATTTCGTATGTATATTCGGTAGTATTAGTTTTAAATCCGGGCAACGCAATACCGTTTAAACGAATTTCGTGAATTTTAGAACTATAAATAAGACTAATGTCATCTACCAACAATGAATTACCATCATATAAACCACTATTTGCTCTAAAATTAGGATAATTACTTGCAGACAAGATTATGTTCATCTTTTCAGGTATCTGATCATTATAATATGTAATAGGTACCTTAACTAATGTCCAATTATTATATACAGTTTTTGTACGCAACATACCTTCTGCTACTTGCGTTGCCTGAACACTTGTTCCACAACTATTTTTATCGGTAGATTGTCTTATATCAGATTCTTCATCGTAGTGAGTAGTTGATGTACAACCATTTCCTTTATTCAAATATTTATCTCCTTTTGATTGGCCTCTCCATGAATAATAAACAAGATTCATGTCTTCTAAACCATTTGACTGGCGTTTAATCCATACAGCCATTGTATCAGGACGATATGTAAAACTTACACCACCATCGGTACCTGCAGTTGCAGAACTTGTACTCAAGCCTTCCAAATAGCTCCAAGGAGTTCCTAAAGTCAACCATGAAGGTGAAATTTCGGTAATTCCCATAGCACCGACTTCTTTGTCAGCCATTTTAACACTATATGATCCTGTATGAGCATCTGTTGATTGGTATACTAAAGTAAATTTCATACCAACCTGCGTAACATTAGAACCTGTCCAATTTGATGGTTGAGGATTACCGTCGAAAGAATTTCCCCAAGTTTCAAAGTTACTATTAGGTAATTGCTGAGCAGATGTAACTCCTGCCAATCCCAAAAATAATAATAAAAGTGCCGAAGCAGCAGAAAATTTAGTTTTTCTCATTATTTAGTTTTTAGTAATTTCTATTCTATTATAATATACATAATTCAAATTTATATGACTTGCACATTAAAAAACGAATGCGCAAAGTTAGTTAAAAAACGTTTCACTGGAAAAAATATTGTGTTTAACAGCATATTTGTTGATAACTTTTGGCAAATTATGCTGAAAATTTTAACATTTGACAAAAAAAATACCGAATATCCATCTCTAGATATTCGGTATTCAATCATCATTTAATCAAATGGAATTAAACTGTTTGTTCTATATTCCATACAAATGCGCGCACGCCGACTTCTTTGTTTCTATTGTCAAGTTTTTTTACAGTACTAAGTAATTCCGGAACTTGATCATCTTCTACAACCGCCATAACGGCAGAATTCATCTCAGGCCATGTGTGAGTACCTCTTCGTGGTTCTCCTCCATTAGTTCCCCTACCTTGTACCTGCTCAAAAAAAGTAAATCCGCTTACTTTTAGTTGATCCAGCATATACTCTACACGTTCTGTGTTTGCTTGATTGAAAACTATAAATACTGATTTCATATTTTTTTATTTATCTGATAATTGCATGAATATAAACTCTTTGCGAGCCTTCTCTTCTTTATTGCGTTCACCATGT
>JAKIYQ010000071.1:0-5963 GCA_022708465.1 Bacteroidota bacterium
CCACGGTAGGCACGAAGTGCATATGTTTAATTTGAAGGGTTATGGGTGAAGGGTGAAGGGATAAAAAAAGAGGCTTCAGCCTCTTTTTTTATCTTACCAACGTTTACGTTTACTTATGCGATCTTCTTTTTGCGAAGAGCTTGTTGAATGTTCACTTGGTCGTCTGTCTTCAACTCTTTCGCGTCTTCTTCCAAAAGATTGTCCGTCTCTTGAATCTCTCGAACCGCTAGAACTTCTTGAATCTCTCGAACCGCTGCTACTACGTCTGTTATCATCTCTTCTTTCGCCTCTGTCACCACCAGATCTTCCTGATGATGATTTTTGCTCTCCTTTTACCTCATTAATTTGAACACCTTTAGCTTTTGGATTGTTTGCAAAGGCATCAATTAAACGCGATAACTGACTTTTATCAACATCAAAGAATGTAAATTTAGGACTTACATCAATATCACCGATATTTATACTCTTATCGTTAGTTACATCATTGATTAAACCGAGTAAACGTTTAGGTTCAAAACCATCTCGTCTACCTTTGTCAATTTTCAAACGAATAGTATTGCCTTTGTCTATTCTACGTACATCTCGTCTGCTCTTTTTGAAATCTCCATCACCCGAAACGGCTTCGCGTTTCATCATAGAGTTTAAGTCAGGAGCATTTTTATAATACTCAAGGAAACGATTAAATTCCAAAGAAATAAATCGGCTTATAACTTCCTCTTTCGACATATCTTTCAGTAATTCAAGTATGTTAGGAAGATATTTCTGAAGTTTTTCGTCAACTTCTACTTGTTGCATACGTTCAGCCATATTTAATACTTGACGTTGGCATACTTCAAGTCCCGATGGAATATCCATCTGTGTAAATGTTCTGTTTATTTCCTTTTCAATAGGGCGGATTGCGCCTTTTTCTCTTGGAGTTATCAAAGCAATAGAAATACCCGATTTATTTACACGTCCTGTTCTACCGCTCCTATGTGTATAGGTTTCGCGATCATCAGGTAAATTGTAATGTATTACGTGTGTAAGATCGTTTACATCCAAACCACGTGCAGCAACGTCAGTAGCAACCAATATTTGCAGATTCCTGATTCTGAACTTACTCATAACAGAATCACGTTGAGCTTGCGACAAATCACCATGCAATGCATCAGCATTATATCCGTCAATCATCAATTTATCCGCAACATCCTTAGTTTCTTGTCTTGTACGGCAAAATACTATACCATATATATCAGGATTGAAATCTAAAATGCGTTTTAAAACCTCATAACGACATGTCGGTTTGGTCAAAACGTAATTATGTTCTACATTTTTAGCAGCCTCATTACGTTTACCTACCGAAATTTCTTTAGCATTATGCATATAACGACTTGCGATTGATGCAATTTCGCGTGGCATAGTTGCAGAAAATAATAAAGTATGACGTTCGTCTGATGTCTGTTCGATAATTTCTGTAATATCGTCCAAAAATCCCATATTAAGCATTTCATCAGCTTCGTCCAAAACCAGCAACGATATCTTATCTAAAAATACCTTTTTACGTTTAATTAAATCAAGTAGACGTCCAGGAGTGGCAACTAAAATTTGCGGTGTTCTGTCTAAATCTTTTAATTGTTTGCGAATATCCTCACCTCCATATACCGCAACAATACGTGTATTAGGAAGTTTTGCTCCATAACGGCCCATTTCTGTAGCTATCTGAACGCATAATTCGCGAGTAGGAGCTAATATCAAACCCTGAGTACTCCTCGAATTTGAATCAACTAATTGCAACATAGGCAATCCGAATGCAGCTGTTTTTCCTGTTCCTGTTTGTGCAAGTCCAACAACGTCGCCTGTGTTTGCCAATAAATACGGAATAACTTCTTCCTGAATAGGAGAAGGATGTTCAAACCCGAGTTCCGAAATACTCTCGAGAATGGAGGCCTGTAGGCCTAACTCTTCAAATGTTTTCATGAAAATTTTTCTGTGCAGCAATAGAAGGTAGGGACTATGAACCCTGTCAGCCGCATCTCTTTTTAAATTTATTTACCCCTTAGAAGAATCTGTTTATCTTCCCAAGCGTATAAACAAATTCCAAAATCGCTGCAAAGATAGTAAAAATAATTGACATACAAAAGTTTATAAATAAAGCGTACAAATACCGCTATTACTTCCAACTAAATTTTATATATTTGTGGAATATTTTCGAAAAAATGAAAAAATGATCAACAAGCTACATAGAAAAAACAATTCTCCTTGGATTAAGGTTATTTGGATATTATTTGCATCAGTGGTAGTTACAGCAGTACTTATGTTTACTCTAATCTCCTATGGGGTAATAGGTTACATACCGGATATCGAAGAACTACAGAACCCTAAAAACAAATTTGCAACAGAGTTATATACATCAGACGGCGTTCTTTTAGGTCGTTATTTCTATGGTAAAGACAATAGAGTTGCAGTTGCTTATGCCGACATATCTCCTTATATGGTACAAGCTTTAATTTCTACTGAAGATGCTCGTTTTTACGGCCATTCGGGTATTGATGTTAAATCTTTGATTCGTTCTATAGTTTTTAGAGGCTTATTAGGTATTAAAAGTGCAGGCGGTGGTAGTACAATCACTCAACAATTGGCAAAATTGTTATATTCGCCAACTGCCGAAAGTATTTTTCAAAGAGCCTTACAAAAACCTATTGAATGGGTTATAGCTGCGAAGCTCGAAAAGTATTATACTAAAGAAGAAATCATAGCCATGTACCTTAATCAGTTCGACTTTTTGAACAATGCTGTGGGTATTAAATCGGCATCTCAAATTTATTTTAATACAACACCCGATAAACTTAACATAGAGCAATCTGCAATGTTGGTCGGAATGTGTAAAAATCCATCATATTTTAATCCTAATCGCTTTCCCGAACGCACTCAAGGCAGACGAAATACAGTTTTGTCGCAGATGGAAAAGATGGATTACATTACTACCGAGCAGTGTGATTCGTTACAACTGATACCTATTAAATTAGATTTTAGGAAAGCCGATCACAAAGCCGGTCTAGCTCCATATTTCAGAGAATATTTACGTCAAATTTTAACGGCACCCGAACCTAAACGCAAAAATTACGCATCATGGCAATATCAAAAATATTACGAAGATTCAATTGCCTGGGTTAACAATCCTCTATATGGTTGGTGTAAGAAAAATCGCAAACCCGATGGCTCACCCTATAACATTTATACAGACGGCTTACGTATTTACACTACTATTGATTCGCGTATGCAACAATATGCCGAAGATGCTGTTCGTGAGCATGTAACAGAAACTCTTCAACCTGCATTTTTTAAAGAAAAGAAAAAGAAGTCTTATGCTCCTTTCTCTCGTTTAGTATCAGAAGAAGAAATCAAGGGCATTATGGAACGTTCAAAACGTCAATCGGAACGTTATCTCAAACTTAAACAGGCAAATGTACCTGCTGCCCAAATAAATAAAATTTTCAACACTCCTGTTCAAATGCGAGTGTTTGACGGCAAAAACGATGTAGATACCATTATGACACCGCTCGACTCAATTCGTTGGGATAAGTATTTTTTACGTTGCGGTTTTATGTCTATGGATCCTATAAGCGGGCATGTTAAGGCATACGTCGGAGGTCCTAATTTTAGCGAATTCCAATACGATATGGTTACCCAAGGGAAACGTCAAGTAGGCTCAACAATAAAACCATTCTTGTACACCCTTGCAATGGAAGAAGGCTCGCAGCCATGCGATAAGGTTCCTAATATACAACCTACATTCTACTTGCCAAGTGGTGATGTGTGGCAACCTCGTAATTCTTTGAAAAAACGTATTGGCGAGATGGTAACTCTTCGATGGGGATTGGCAAATTCAAACAACTGGATATCTGCCTATCTTATTAAAGAATACAGCCCTCAATCATTAGTTAATTTGATGCATTCATTCGGTATCTTAAGTCAATTGGATCCTGTAGTTTCTCTTTGCTTAGGTCCTGCCGAAGTGTCTGTTAAAGAGATGGTTGGAGCATATACTACCTTTGTAAACAGAGGTATCCGTGTAGAGCCTGTTTATGTTACCAATATTAGAGATAATAAAGGAAACATAATAACAAGTTTCTCGCCTCGTACTACCGAAATAATAAATGAAAAAACCTCATACGAGATGCTTATAATGCTGCAATCGGTTATTAACGAAGGTACCGGTGTTCGCTTACGTTATCGTTACGGCTTTAGGGGTCAAATAGGAGGTAAAACCGGAACAACACAGAATAATTCTGATGGTTGGTTTATCGGCATCACTCCTCAATTAGTCAACGGAGCATGGGTAGGAGGTGAAGATCGTTCAATTCACTTCGATAGTATGTCCGAAGGTCAAGGAGCATCAATGGCATTACCGATATGGGCCTTGTATATGAAAAAAGTTTATGCAGATAAAACATTAGGATATTCAGAGGATGCCTCATTTAACATACCAAGTGAAATATCACAGCTTTACGATTGTAAATCTCAAGTTGAGAGTTCTGATGATTCTGATAATATATTCGGTACCGATTTTTAAAACAATATAAACCCTTTAAACAAAAATACTTATGAAACTACATTTTAAAATCAGCTATTTTACGCACTGGGGGCAAAATATGGCAATCATTGGCTCATTACCTCAATTAGGAGAAAATGATTCCAAAAAAGCAGCACTAATGAATTTTCAATGGCGCGAAGATTGGACTTACGACTTAGAAATTAAAAGTTCTACACCATTAGAATTTAAATACAAATATGTTCTTAAAGATGTAAATGGTATCGACAGCCACGAGTGGGGCGATTTCAGAACCGTTAAGATTAATCCTAATGAAGTTAACGATTTATATCTGGTTGATACTTGGAATGCACCTTCTGCTATCGAAAACGTGTTTATGACATCTCCTTTCCAAGATGTACTATTTCGTGATAATTATATAGCTGTAGAAGCTAAAGAAACGAAAAAATATACACAAATCTTCAAGGTAAAAGCTCCTATGCTTAAACACGGCGAAGCCCTTTGTATGGTTGGTGATGCCAAAGCCTTAGGCTCATGGGACACTACTAAAGCACTGCTTATGTCTAATACTGAGTCTCCATGGTGGACCGCAAAAGTTGATTTAAGTAAAGAAACAAAAAATTCAGTAAGCTATAAATTTGCAGTATACGACCTTGAGGATAAACGCTTTAAGTATTTTGAAAACGGTCCCGACAGATATGCCGAAATAAAACATGAACCTAAAACACAATCTATAATTTCCGCATCCTTTGCAAATTTTGATAATAAACAATTCCATGGTGCAGGTGTAGGAATTCCCGTGTTTAGTATTCGTACCAAAAGTAGTTTTGGTGTAGGCGATTTTGCCGATATGAAACTGCTTATTGATTGGGCAGCAAAAGTAGGTTTAAAATTAATACAAGTCTTACCATTAAATGATACCATAGGTACTCATACCGATGCAGACGTATTGCCTTATGCTGCAATTACAGCCTTCGGTCTTAGCCCCTTATATTTGAATTTGCCAAAAATGGGTAAATTATCTCCGTCAAATCCTTTAATGAAAGAATACAAGGCAAAACAAGAAAGCCTTAATGCACTTCCATTAGTAGATTTCATGGAAGTAATCAATTATAAATTAGCATACGCAAAAGCTTTGTATGCCGATAATAAAGACAAATTTGCCGAAAATAAAGCATTCATCACTTTTTTTGATGAAAATAAATATTGGTTAGAGGCTTACGCTGCTTTTTGTTGCTTGCGCGACCTATATGGCACATCAGATTATTCTCAATGGGGCGAGTATTCAAGTTTCAGCCCGGCAAAACTTGCAAAATTACAATCAGAACATCCTGACGAAATCGGTCTGAATTACTTTATACAATTCCATTTGCATCTTCAACTTAAAGAAGCTGCAGATTATGCACATAAAAATGGTGTAATCTTAAAAGGA